>CAYMBT010000254.1:0-3664 GCA_964388755.1 uncultured Pseudobdellovibrionaceae bacterium
AATGTCTTTATTTTTTTGTTGAATCTCTTTGATATAGGCCAAACAGACATCGGTTACTGAGAGTTTTTGACTTTTTATTTGTTGAACTATTTCGATGGCCGAAAGTTTTTGAATATCCATTTAAACCACCGGGGGTACTTTATAAAGGGAGTCTTTAACCTCTGGTGCGGTTTCTAAAATATCATCTCTTTCTGTGCCGCCAACGATCACATCTTCTCGAAGGGGCGAGAAAATTTCATGGGGCGTCACCATAGGCTCAACAGAATCAGTGTTGATAGATTTTATTTGATCAAAATAAGATAGAATTTGGCTAAATTGCTCAAGGTTCTTTTGGGCCTCGGCTTCAGTAAATTCAAGGGCGGCAAGTTGAGCCACTTTATCAAAATCCGTTTTTTTAAAAGACACTTTTTTTTGACCTTTCGTTGCTTAAAAATATAACTTTAATTTCGCTTCAGGGAAATGATATTTCGTTGACCCCGCCTCGACTGGCTCACATAATCCCACCATGACGAAGACCGAGGCGCAAAAGAGAATCACTTTTCTTATTACGGAGCTAGACCGTCATAACCATCTTTACCATAGTCTCGATCAACCTGAAATCTCGGATTTTAAATTCGATCAACTTTTTAAAGAGTTACTCTCCTTAGAAGAACTCTATCCCGAGTTAAAAAGCAAAAACTCACCCACCCAAAAAGTCGGCGGCACGGTCATCGATGCCTTTAAAAAAACAGCTCACAAAGAGCCCATGCTCTCTCTTCAAAACACTTACAGTGAAGAAGAGATTCTTGATTTCGAAAAAAAAATACATCGCCAACTGAGCACCGATCAGAGTCTTGAGTTTTTTTGTTCTCCCAAGTTTGATGGGGTTGCCATAGAGCTTGTTTATGAAAAAGGCCAACTGACCCATGCCATTACCCGAGGCGACGGCTCTGTGGGTGAAGATGTGATTTCTAATGTGAAAACCATTGGGCAAGTGCCCTTAAAACTCAGTGGTAAAAATTATCCCGATCGAATTGATATTCGTGGTGAAATTTTAATTTTCAAAAAAGACTTTGCTGAGCTTAATGAAACCTACCAAGAGCGCGGACTTTTAACTTTTGCTAACCCCAGAAATGCCGCAGCTGGTACCTTAAGACAGCTGGATTCCAGTGTGGCTGCCGAAAGAAACCTTAAACTTTTTTGTTACTCTTTAGGGTATTGTTCTGAAGATTTTTTTAAATCACAAGCTGACTTTGAAGCTCAAATCTCTCAATGGGGTTTGCCAATTATGCCCGTGAGTCAACTCAACCAACTCTCTCCTCAAAAACTTTCTTGTCTCTGTGTTGGAGCACAAGAAGTCATTGAATATTATCACCGAGTCGAGAAAGAGCGCCTTAATCTTGATTTTGATATCGATGGCATCGTGGTCAAAATTAATTCATACAAAACCCAAAAAAGTTTAGGTAACATTGCGCGCAGTCCTCGCTGGGCTTTTGCTGCCAAGTTTAAACCTCAACAGGCCCAAACTCTCATTGAAAAAATTATTGTTCAAGTGGGCCGTACAGGTGCTCTGACCCCCGTAGCGGTCATGACACCGGTTGAAGTGGGTGGCGTCACCATCACCCATGCCACATTACACAACCAAGATGAAATTGATCGCAAAGATGTTCGTGTTGGCGACACTGTTGTTATTCATAGAGCCGGTGATGTCATCCCCGAAGTTCTTGAAGTTAATCTTGCTAAAAGACCTAAAAACTCTAAGCCCTATCAGATTCCAAAAGTTTGCCCCAGCTGTCAGTCAGAAACCGAGCAGCTTGAGGGCGAGGTCATCCGCCGCTGTGTTAACAGTCTTTGCCCGTCCGTTATGGTCGAGAGTCTTAAACATTTTGTATCTCGCAATGCTATGAACATTGATAAGTTGGGCGCCCGCCAGATTGAAATCTTTTTTGAAAAAAATCTGGTGACAACTTTTTCTGACATCTACAAACTGAACTTTGATAAAGTCATAGCCCTTGATCGACAGGGCGAAAAGTCCACCCAAAATCTCATCGACAGCATTGAAAAAAGCAAACAGACCGACCTTCACCGATTCATTTATGCTCTTGGCATTCGTTTTGTGGGCGAACAGACGGCACGCACTCTCGCGCAACATTATAAAAGTATGGAAGCTTTTCTTTCAACCACAGAAGAAGAACTTTTAAATTTGCCGGATGTGGGACCCAAGGTGGCCCAATCGATTTTAAAAGTTTTGTCGCAAAAAATATTTATTAAAGAAGTTCATAAGCTACTCGAGCTGGGCGTAACCCCCAAGAAAATTAAAGAAACATCCAGTGCAATCAAGGGCCTTTTTGCGGGCATGGGTTTTGTGGTGACAGGCACTCTGCCTGTTCCAAGAAACCAGGCCCACGATATGATTCGTGAGGCTGGTGGCCAAATTTTATCCAGTGTGAGCAAAAACACTTCTGTGCTGGTCGCCGGCGAAAATGCCGGAAGCAAACTTGATAAAGCTGAAAAGCTTAACTTAGTCATTTGGAGCTGGGATGACTTACTTAAAAAACTGCAAAAATAATTTTTGGGGTTTTCTAGTGTCCTTGGCCTATTTGATATTTGATATTTGATATTTGATATTTGATAAAAAAAAGCCTTTATGATGCTGCAGATGCAACATCAAAAAAGGCTTTAGATTTTTATATAAATGGTGCGCCACAAAAGTTGTGGACCACAAAAAATTAGATGTGGTCGATGACGATATCGCGAGCCATAACAGTTTTGCGTCCATCGGCTTGAGCAGACTCAATGCCTTTTTTGCAAAGCTGCTCAACAGCTTTACTAAGTACGTCGATAGTCTCAGAAGATGTGTTACAGGTTGATTGATCTTTAATAAACTTTTTAACTTTGCTTGTTACAACTAATACGTTAGCCATTATTCCTCCCAATGGTCAGGTGGTTCGTGGGTTTAGGGCTCTATCTATCGCATATTTTGATTTGAAGACAAAATTAAATCGACTTCAGCTCGAAATTAAAAAGGACTCCCGCCGGAAACCCTTGAAAATGGGCCATTGTCGCTCTGCCCCCAAAAGAGTGGGTCGCGCCGCATTATTGGCTAAAAGGATCGATCGTTAAAATAATCTAAGACTTTATTGTTTTCAACTTTATAGACTTTGGCCGAACGATAGGACCCTTCTGGGTAAATCCAAATAAATGTTTTGCTATCTTGAGAGAGGGTGCACTCCACATCGGCAAACGCCGGCGACCAAGTTCCTGAGTTTAAATGCTCCATGCCGCCAATCAATTCATGTCGAACATCGTGGGTATGACCATAAATCACCCGCGTGACTTGGGTGATAAGTCCTGACGTCGTTAATATCTGCTCATTGGGTCTTTTATAATAACTAATATAAGAATCTACACCCCGAGCATAAAGAATAAAGGGTGGTAGCAAAATAAATATGGGGATAAACATCCAAAAAAACGACAAAGCATAAACCTGTTTAACAATCATAAAAAATTGAAATAGAACAAAAAGTGCCAATAGAATGATAAACGCGCGGTCAAGCCAAAGCTCTCTCATTATTTTTAACGGGCTTGATTCCGCCGGTGTCACAAATAAATCGCTGAGATCACGCACAATTCTTGATGTATCATATGATCTAATCGATAAGGCCTCAACCCGCTATTAAACAGT
>CAYMBT010000255.1:0-2632 GCA_964388755.1 uncultured Pseudobdellovibrionaceae bacterium
CAAAGATAAAGATAGTGAGACAGCCTTAAGACTCGCATCTTATACTTTTTATAAAGTTCCGGGTGTTTTAAAAAAAGACGAACCTTTAATCCTGAATTTTTAGCCTCGTGGATTAATCTCCAACTGGCTCTGGGGCTTACAGGATGGTAAACAAGACAATCAGTGGCCGGAACAATCTTCTTTCCTAGATCCAGGATGGACCAAGCAAGATCAGTGTCTTCTAAGAACCACGGAAAATTCAGCGAATCAAAACCACCCACCTTTAAAAATAAATTTTTATCATAAAAAATATTGCAGGTTTGAAATCCACCGAAATTGGCAAGACGCTGACTCCCCTTGCAAGTGAGGGTTTGTGAAGAGTTAGCCGGCACCAAAGTCAGTCCTTCAATACCACCCACATCAGGCTCATGCAAAAAAGTCAGTGCACTCTTTAGCCAACCTGGTTCTGGCACACAATCGTCATCGGTAAATGCAACCCATTGAGCTTTGGAAATACGAGCTCCGAAATTACGTTTAAATGATACGTTTTTACCGTGCCAAGAATCTTCAGTTGGAGAAAGAAAATTTAGATTGAGATCTGTTTGATAATCCTTTAACCAAGCCAATGAGACATCATTTGGACTTAATATAACAATCACTTCAAATTGGTTTTTGGGTAGGGTTTGGTTTTCAAGTGCGTCAATGGCTCTTTTAAGAAACTCTGGACGATGATGACTTGGTATCACAACGGATAGAATTAGGGTCGGCACGGTCAAAGTTTCTTACCAAATTTAAATTTTTCCATAGATTATTGAAACATCACGAGTTGAATTAGAAAAGCTCTAATCTGCAGGCGAGCGACTAAAAGAGAGACAACTGTCTAATATAATATCAGTAAATTGATAAGTAAATTCAACATCTTACATGTGCTTTTAAATGGAACATCATTTGCATTTGTTAGGTTTGAGTGTGGAGGAATCTATGGACCATCATCCATTAATTAGCAAAATGAATGATCTTATCATTATGTTTATAGCTGGAATCTCTATTCAGCTCTCTCATTTTTATATTGCACCGATGACTATTCAAACCCAATTTTTGCTGATTCTTTTTTTCTCATTTTTTTCTGGCCTGTTTATGAGTTATCTCTATCAATCCATTGAATGGGCTTTGTTTTTTGCCTTGGGTATACAGACTATTACTATAATCCCATTTGCTCTTTTTTATATTCAAACCAAAACCTTACCTTTGAATGATTTTTTAATGGCCATTTACCAATCAGGTCATCATACCTTGTTCCTACTCTCGTCTTGGTTAGTGGGTATTCCAGTGGGATTCCTGTTTCAAAAATTTATAATGGGTAATTATTATAAAGAAAGACTTTTCTAAGCATCGGCCTTAAGCCTTATCATCTTAAGTTCATACACCTTAATTAAGATGATCCATCTCATTTTGCTTCGGTCTGTCATTTTAAAATGATCAGTAAAAGAAATCTAAAAATTGGATTATGAAGCTCTATGATTTTAAAGGGCTTTGTGGCTATGCTGCCAATTACTACAGGTGTTATACCCTTTGGCCTTGTGATGGGGACCGTGGCATCCCATGCTCAACTCAGTGCCCACCAAACTATAGGCATGAATCTTTTAGTTTTTGCCGGCACATCCCAGCTGGCTGTTGTCGAGCTCATGTTACAAAAGGCATCTAGTTCAATTATTATAGCCACAGGTCTTATTATTAATCTGCGCTTTATGCTTTATAGTGCCGCCTTTGCCCCCTACGCTCAGAGATCCCATTGGCTGACAAAAATTTTTTGCAGCTACACGCTCACTGATCAAACTTTTACTGCACTAAAAGCCAACCTTGATCTTTTTAAAGGTGATCGAGAGGTTATTGAATTTTATATCGGCTCTGCTATCTGTATGCTCACTGCATGGCAAGGATCAGTCATCTTAGGGTTTGTCTTTGGTAATATCTTGCCCACTGAGCTTTCTTTAGACTTTGCAATTCCTTTAAGCTTTGTGGCTCTGGTGATGCCGACATTTAAAAATTATAAGTATGTTTTAGTTGCCATCATCGCCTCTATACTTTCACTTCTTTTTAAATCCATGCCTTATAATATTGGACTTCTTTCGGCTGCACTTCTGTCTTTAGGGTTTGCAACTTTATTAACAAGAAAGACAAAATTTAAATGATTGACTCCGCTTTTTTTTGGCAAAATACACTGCTTTTAGCTCTTGGTACTTTTACGATCAGAAGTTTTATTATTTTTATATCGGCTCGAATTAAAATCAGTGAGCGTTTTAAAGAAATATTGTCTTTTATACCTTCAGCCATTTTACCTGCTATGATTGCACCGATGGTATTTTTTCATAATGGTGAAAACACATTTCTAGGTGGTCACGAGAGACTTTTTGTTATTATCTTAGCGACCGTCGTTTGTTATTATTTTAAAAATATGCTGGTGACTATTATTTTTGGTTTATCACTGCTCTTTTTACTCAATTATTATTTTTGACCTACAAAAAGGGGGCGACTACTGAGCCACCCAACCACCATCAACGGCGAGACTTTGTCCGGTGATGTAACAGGATTGTAAAGAACACATATAAACAATGGATTTTGCCACTTCCGAGGCTGTGCCTATTCTTTTTTG
>CAYMBT010000255.1:2642-3656 GCA_964388755.1 uncultured Pseudobdellovibrionaceae bacterium
AAATCAAAGTCTCTTTCATCCCCACATTTCCATCCATAAGTCTTTCGAGCATTGGGGTCATAATGGGGCCAGGGCAAATGGCATTCACACGAATGTTTTGCTGAGCATACTCTAGTGCTGCTGTTTTTGTGAGACCAATAATTCCATGTTTACTGGCAACGTAAGCAGAAAGACCTGGAAATCCAATAAGACCAGCAATGGACGATACGTTGACTATGGCTCCACCACCACCTTTAAGCATCAGTGGAATCTCTTCTTTCATACAAAGCCATACACTTCTTAAATTGGTATCGATGACTTTGTCCCAGTTATCGAGGCTTGAATCTGTGATGGGTGCCGTACGTCCTTCAATACCGGCATTGTTCACGGCACAATCTAGTCTTCCCCACTGTGTGACAATTTTTTTGAAGAGCTCAGAGATGTCATCAGGCTTTGAAACATCACAGGGGATAAAGTTCGCCTCATAACCGGCAGCATGAAGAAGATTTATTGTGACCTTTGATGATTCTAAACTGAGGTCAGAGATAACGACGATTGCGCCTCCTGCTGCAAACTCAAGAGCTGTTTGTTGGCCAATACCAGAGGATGCACCAGTCACAAGACAAACTTTATCCTTAAAATTAAATGGTTGTTGGTTCATTTTAATTTCCTTTTTTTAAGTGAATGGGAAAGCCAGTACTAAACATAAAGAGCTTAATCAAAATATATGCCATGACCAAATGATAATAATGAGTTTTAAGGAAATCAAACGGGACATTTTGACTCAAGTCTCAACAAAATGAGCACAACATCTTTAAGAGATCATTGAAGCCAAAGTTAAGAGAGTTTAAAAAAGACCAGGGGTTTTGTATGACTCTTAAACCCTGTCTTAAAATGAGACAGTGTCGAGGTGCCCAAAAGTGTCATCCTGACAAAGCTCTATCGCCCCATAACAAATAAAAGGGCACTTGAGGCACTTAGAGAACGGCACTGGATTTGCTCTTTAAACGACTAAACGGAGCTATCGATGTACGA
>CAYMBT010000256.1:0-3618 GCA_964388755.1 uncultured Pseudobdellovibrionaceae bacterium
TGTAGTGAGTGTAAAGTCAAACTTAGTAGACTAAAGATTTATTCTCTTATTTCTCAATATTCCAAAGCACTTCAACCGAAGTGCTTTTTTTTATTGAACTGATCCAGTGGGTGCACTGTTCGTAGTTGTTGTAGTGGTTCCAGAAGATCCACTGCCTCGGCGACAAACCACAGACTGTAGATAAGTCATATTTTCATTGGCTTGGTGAACAATGTTTCTATAGGTAAAACTGGTGACAAGATTTCCGACCATACAACCACCACGTCCGTAATAAAGACCGTTTGTGCCGATGTTACAAAGTACAAAAGCATTACGGTTAGTAGTACCTACATTCATTGATGCTGTATTGTATGAAATCGCACCATCGTATCCACTAAAGCGACAAAATTCACCGGCTGTGACGGCTGGACTGTTACCCAATGCTAAGCGGTGAGATAGGCTAATTCTATAACGATGGATAACAACATAACTTCCACCTTCATCGCTACTGCGATAAATTCTTTCGTCGTATCTTAAAAAGATGTCATTGATGGGATAAGGGGTAAAGCATCTAAACATGAATGGATCCCAAACGGTTCCGCCTGTGCAACTACCAGGGCCGTAACCGGTACCACCGCCACCACCAGTAGAACCTCCGCCACTTCCGCCACCTGAACCGCCACCACCTGTCAGACCACCGCCGCCGCTTCCGCCACCACCGATGTCACCCATGACATTGGGATCTGGTAAACAGTTCTGTGTCGTTGCATCAAAGATTTCATTAGCCCGACAATCAGTAGCCACACAAGCTCTTAATGGAGCTTCATCGCAAGGGGCTGTTTGATAACCAGAGCCCACACAACTCATTCCACCGTTTGATGGGACAGGATTTGTGCAAAGTCGCATTTGGGATTTGACTCCACCGGTGCCACAGATTTTAGAACAAGCACTCCAGTTCGACCAAGGAGTCCAAGCCCCATCTATAGGGGTCAGTGAAGACTCTATTCTAATATCACCTTCTGGTGTGATCACTAGGTGGTTTGTCCCGGCAACAATAATAGTGTCCCAACCCCGGGGTCTTGTTGAAAGAGCAGTATGAACTGAAATATTAAAATCATGGATAAGAGCCAATTTCATTTTCTCTTCACCCAAACTGTCTTGTGCTAGGCTAATGGCCACCAAACTTTTTAAATCCTGAGAGAGATAAATCAATTCAAGATCACTATCGTTTCGCTCTATATCAAGAAGCAACATTTTAACATCAAGGTTTGGTGCTGTTGTCAGGTTAGAAATATTAACTAGCTCATTAAAGTTCGCTGAATTCACAATTCTTATGACATATTGACTGGCCAGATTGGCCGATTGAATTTGGGGAACGGATATAAATACGGCTTCTTGATAAGTGTCACCATCCACATCATTAAAAAGGACATGGGTTGCGATTTGATCGGAAGTCTCGATGGATGTGGTTTCGTTGGGCCAGGGGTATTGATGAACACTCATGACTTGGGCTGAGCCTTCCAGTTTGGCTTGCTCCATAAACTGACCGCAGTTGTTAAAAGATATAACAACGATCAAAGAAAATATAAAAAGAAATAGACCTTGAAATTTCAAGATTCCCCCACCGAATTCCAGTATATAAAGAAAGGGACACAATCAGAACAAAAAAGGTCTTAGTGTCTCAGTTTGAAACATTAGATCAATAAGAACTGAATCATAAAAAAACCAACACTCATAACAAGGATAAGACCAAATATATTCATTAAAAAACCAGCCTTAATCATGTCTTTGACCGTCATGGTTTCAGTGGCAAAAACGATGGCGTTGGGTGGAGTTGAAATGGGCATCATAAAAGCAAAGCTCGTCGCAATGGTCACTGGCATGGCTGTCATCACAGGACTCAATCCTTGAGAAACCCCCAGTTGCATGATCACTGGTAGTGCGACCACACAAAGAGCCACATTACTCATCACTTCGGTTAATAAAAGGGCTGAGGCTGTTAAAGCAAAAATTAAAAGATAGGGATGAAAAAACGCCACAGAACTTAAGTATTCAGTGGTGAGATTGATCAGCCCCACCTCTTTAAGTGCACCAGCTAAAGCCAGCCCTCCGCCAAAAAGCAAAACAATATCCCAAGGTAGAGGGGCGATGTCTTTACTATCAAGAACGCGGGTTCCTTTTTTATTAAAGGGGATTAAAAAAAGGAGGATTCCAGACATTATAGCTATGGATGTATCATTTAAAAAATCAGCACCTAAAATCCAATGAATGGGCTGTTTAAAAATCCATAGCGTCACGGCAAAAAGAAAAACAAATACAGTGACTTTTTGTGCCGCATGAATCGGACCCAGCTCCAAATATCTTGTCTGGATAAAGTGTTTAAAATTTTGCGGGATAGGAAGTTTAAAAGAATTAATTTTTGAAAGTATCAGCAGCATGAGACTTAAAAACACAAGGGCTAATGGAATGGTCACCATCATCCACTTCCAGAAATCAATTTCAATTTGATATAGACTCTCTAAGTATCCCACAAAAACTACATTGGGCGGGCTTCCAATGGGTGTCATAATTCCTCCCACATTGGCCGCATAGGCAATGGATAAAAATAAAACCACACAAAAAGATTTTAAATCTTTTTGTGATTCAATGGGAAGATTGGTTTTTAAAAACTTAAGGACGGATAAGGCGATAGGAACCATCATCACAGTAGTCGCAGTATTGCTGATCCACATACTTAAGAATGCCGTAATAATAACAAAGCCTTTAATAATTCCCTGATCGGTCTGTCCGACTTTCAGTAACGTCCATAAAGCAAACCTTTCATCCAACTTTGTTTTTTCCAAACCTCGGGCAATCATAAACCCACCTAAAAATAAATAAATCACAGGATTGGCATAAAGGGCGCTGACTGTTTCAATTTTCATAAGATTAAAGATCGGTAAAAAAACAAGGGGTATAAGGGCTGTTATCCCAAGAGGTAAAATTTCAAAAATCCACCAAAGAACCATCCACATCATCATAAACAAAGTCATGATCACAGCTTTTTGTTCTAAAAGATTTGAGGTTAAAAGTGCTGGATAAAAAAACAGCAATGAAAAAGGTAAAAAGAAAAGAAGCATCTGACTACGATTCATAGAACCAAAAACTCATCCCTCTTTTAAAAGAAGAGACCTACTTGTCATCTTCTGTTGATTTGTGTTCTTTCAATGTTTTTTGAGTGACTTTTCCAGACATCCCTACCCACTCAGGATAAAAGAACATTAAAAAAAAGTAACCCACTGTGAGTAAAAAGATAATCCCACCAATGACGTAAAATAACATGAACAACCTCTTTTTTTAAAACCTTACCACTGGGAGCACCCAGAGACATAAAAAAAAATAAAAAAGCCGATGATTCATATCATCGGCTCTTTAAAAAAGACTGAAATGTCTTTTTAAATTTCTATCTCATTGCAATCACTGAGGCCAAAAGAAGGGCCACAATGGACATCAATTTGATAAGGATATTCATGGCAGGGCCTGTGGTATCTTTGAACGGATCACCCACAGTGTCTCCAACAACAGTGGCTTTATGGGCATCTGTTCCTTTTTTCTCACCAGGGACTTCGCCTTTTTCGATGGCTTTTTTAGCATTATCCC
>CAYMBT010000257.1:0-3575 GCA_964388755.1 uncultured Pseudobdellovibrionaceae bacterium
TTAAATGAAGTTCAAATTCCGAGAGATCCTGAGAAATCAATGTCACCATACCCGTGTCATGGGGGCGTGGAGAAAGTTCTGAAAAAATAACTTCATTGCGAGTTAAAAAGAACTCCACTCCATATAGCCCCGCTCCACCTAAATGATCGGTCACAAGGCGGGCCATTTTTTGGGCTTTTTTAAGAAGTTTTTGGTTCACCGCAGCCGGAATCCAAGACTCTCGGTAATCACCAGACTCTTGCCTATGTCCGATGGGATCCACAAAAAGGGTGGGTCCATTTTTTTGTTTGATGGTTAAAAGGGTAATCTCGCTTTCAAAATCAATATACTCTTCGACTATCACTTTTTTTTGATCACCACGCATGCCTTCACAAGCTGCTGTCCAAGCTAAATCCACATCTTCACTGGATTTCACATAGCTTTGCCCTTTTCCAGAGGACGACATCACTGGCTTGACCACACACGAAAAATCAAGCTTCTCGCAACACTGATAAAGCTCTTGAGCATCTGTAGCATAAAAGTAGCGCGCCGTTCTTAGGCCTAATTCTTCAGAGACGGCATTGCGTATGGCATCACGATTCATGGTCAAGTGAACGGCGTAAGCTGTTGGGACAACTGTTGTCCCAGACTCTTCGATATCTTTAAGGCATTCTGTTCTAATGGCCTCAACTTCGGGAACAATAAAATCGGGTTTATATTTTTGTACGACTTTTTTTAATTCAGCACCATCCAGCATATTACAAACTTCAAATCCATCGGCCATTTGCATGGCTGGAGCATTAGGATAGTGATCCACAGCAATGACTTTTTGTCCCAGTCTTTTTGCTGCAATAACGAACTCTTTACCCAACTCGCCAGAACCTAAAAGAAGAATAGTTTTCATAATGCCTCACTCAATAAAACAGGATCATGGACCAAAGAATTCTAATTTTCAAATTGAAATCAAAGAAAAGGAAAATCTACAATTGATTTGATAGATTTATGGCTTTAAATCACTACCCATTTCATGGGCTGCTAGTGTGTCCAAGGTATCAAGAGCACAAAGAAAAAATAAAGGAATCGGGCCCATTGAATCGGGATGAGAGATGACTTGGCTAATTTTTTTGAGGGCACTTTTTTGAATTCTAATGATTTCTTGATAGGCCTCTGGCGACACTGACTCAGAACCATTAACAAACAATGGGTTGAGCAGTGCGCTAGTTAAAACCTTGTCGGTTTTTATAAATCGGGCTGTCCACTGAAACTGCTCAACAAAGTCAGCATATGATCCAGAAAAATTTTTGATGGAAGCGACATATTCTTTATCACTCTTTTGAGTCAGCCACTTTTTGTCATAAAGACTTTTAAGCTCTATCAAACCTAAGTCACCAAATATTCTTCTCACTTTGTCTTCACTGACACCCGTTCGATTCAAAGCCAGTTTGAAAATTAAATATTTAATAGGATTTTTGAGTTCATCATTTAAAGCCTGATTGTACTCCGGCGATTGTTGATCAAGATGAGGATAGGCTCTTTGAAGGTAAGTGGCCACGGGCCCTGGATAAAGAGCCACAATTTTTTTGATATCATTCATTTTACTAACTAGAGTCAGTAGATCAAGAACTGTACTGACATTAGGTAGTGTCTTAATCTGTTTTTTTGCAATACGACGAAGTGTGGGCTCACTGACGCGGCACTTTTTGCTCAACCCATTAAGAGTGATGTTGGGATGATCCTTAAGATAATTATTAAGAATTTGACTAAGGTGCTCAATCACACCTTCATCAAAACTCTTCTTTAATGAGTTTGATTGACTCTTTTGATGAAGGGCTGAAACTTGTTTAATCTCACCCACGAGCATCCGAACTCTCTTTTTTACAATAAAATTGATACTCAAGCTGTTTATCTTTTGATGTTTTTTGAACCACAAAAATGTCTTTTGAAGAGTCTTGCCAATCGACCAGTGACTGAAGCTCTATGACACCATTACCACTCCACTCGCCGGAAGCTTGAAATAAAATATTATTATAATCCAACTCTAAATTACAAAGGGGCGAACGTAGTTTTGGTCCCAAAGTTTCTGAGTTGGTCATAGGCTTTTTTTGGCTTTCTTTGAGATGTTCAATGGAATCTAAGGAACCAAAAGGAGAATTAACAATGGATACTCCACTGCGAACCAATCCTTGGATAAACGGAATCTCTGAAGTTTTAGCTTTTCTTATTTTTCGAATCTTTTGCGCTGGCAAGATAGGACGATTCAAACAATACGGAATTGGTACAAGTTGAGATTCTACCAAATCATAGGTGTTCACTGGGTAAAAAGCTGTGAGTTCATATCTTAAATATTCAAACTCGGTCTTAATACTGTAGAAATGAGAAACAGATTGACCATTTGAGAGTTCAATTTTTTCAATAAAATGAATGGGACTGACTTTTAAGTCATCATCACAGTGAAATTGATGGGTCGCCGAGTGACAATCTTTTTGAGATTTAAAATAGATCGACTGACCATCTTGACAAAGATATTCACCCGAAACATGGATTTTTTGGGTCAGCCAAATATGTTCGATTTCAATGAGGTCACTGGCATATAAAAACTCTGTGAAAAGTAAGAAAATTAGAGACGTTTTTAGAATACGAATGATCATGAATTCCCCCACAAATTTTGTAACAATACTTTTTGTTTATGTGAACAAAAATTTGTAATGTTCTGACTCAATGTTTTCGTAGACTAGAGAATATTTTCTTAAAAAAAGAAGAGAGGAGCTTTAAAGACATGGACTTTAAAAAAATAGACAAAGCCACCCAAAAGAGTGGCTTTGTATTTTTTTAAATAACAACTTGTAATTAGAAATTACAAACTGGAAGAGTCAAATATGTGAAACCAAGAAAACCTTCGTTTTCGTTTTTAGAATTGTAAGAAGAGTTATAAAGAGCCACTTTTACTTTAGGACCTCTGTTCACTTTTACAGTTGTGTACTTCGTGCAATCACCACCGCTGTCGTTAGCATAAGCTGTGCAAACTTGACGAGTTCCAACCATAAGTGTTTTAAGAGCCACTGTTTTGTATTGAGCACAACCAGTAACGTTATCGTCTTTTCCGCCAAAAATAGGTTTTACACATTTTTGTGCGTTACCAGCGTAAAGATATTGTCCATCGTGACAAGCTTGTGGCTGACCAGCAAAGTTGATACGTCTTTTAAAAATTCCGTTACCAAAATCAATGTTTCCACCGTCATCAAATTTATATTGTTTTGGGTTAGCAAGAGCTTTTTTGACCAAAGCATCAGAAGCCATTTTGTTTGAAGAGATACCGCCAAAAGCCAAAGCTTGAGCCGAAAAAAGTAGAGCTGTTAAAGTTAATAATAATTTCATAGTTCCCCCTATGTTGTTGTTTTATGTGTTCTTTAAGTCTATCGAACTGACTTTTTGGTCAAATAGAATGGTCTAGATTGGTCAAAAGAAATCGTCGCAAAATTCGTCGCGACGAACTCATAAGCAAATTATGGCACTTCAAAGTTCTATAGATCGTCGCGCCAACCATAATCTCAAAGAATATTGACGCGCAACGAATACTGAGTTCCTCAACAAGATTA
>CAYMBT010000258.1:0-3533 GCA_964388755.1 uncultured Pseudobdellovibrionaceae bacterium
CAAAAAAATCCATGGGTCTTCACGTGCAAGGCATGCTTGATTTACAAAAGATGGGTGCCATTACATTTGACTATGGTAACAATATCAGAGCCATGGCCCAAGATGTGGGTATCGAACATGCCTTTGATTTTGTCGGCTTTGTGCCGGCTTACATACGACCACTCTTTTGCAAAGGTTCAGGTCCTTTTAGATTTGTGGCCCTCAGTGGTGATCCCGAAGATATTTATCAACTTGATCAAGCTCTTAAAGAGCTCTTTCCACACAAGACCCATCTTTTGCGCTGGCTTGAAATGGCTCGCGAAAGAATTGCCTTTCAAGGTTTGCCTGCTCGGATTTGTTGGCTTGAGTACGGCGAGCGAGCCCTCGCCGGTCAAAAGTTTAATCAAATGGTGAAAGAGGGCAAAGTAAAAGCCCCGATTGTTATTGGACGGGATCATTTGGATTGCGGCTCTGTGGCTTCACCTAACCGCGAAACAGAAAGTATGCTTGATGGATCTGATGCCGTGGCCGATTGGCCACTTCTGAATGCGCTGACAAATACGGCATGTGGAGCTACATGGGTGAGTCTGCACCATGGTGGTGGTGTTGGTATGGGTTATTCAATGCACGCAGGCCAAGTGATTGTTGCTGACGGAACCCCCGAAGCTGAGCGAAGATTACAAAGAGTTTTAACGGCTGATCCAGCTATGGGAGTTTTCAGGCATCTTGATGCCGGTTATCCCACAGCCCGAGAGACAGCGACTCAGAGAAATGTAAAAAGCCTTTGGCTTTAAAATCAAGGAGAAGATGTAATGAGATTATTTGTTTTTATAATGATGACCCTTTGTTTTTCAATCAGCTTTGCCGCGGAAAAGCTGACCTTTACCGGTGAAGTTTTTGATCTTTCTGGCAAAGAAAAAAAATTCACCTCAGAAAAATATATTGATAACGATGGCGAAAAACAAAAGGACCGAACAGTCTATAAAGATTTAACCGGACAAGTTGTGGTTGAAGAGAAAATGGAGACTCTCAACAATAAATTGGTCCGCTACGACATCGATCAAAAGCAAACCAATGAACAAGGTTGGATAGAAGTTAAAGACAACAAAGTGACTTTTAATCACAAAAAGCCCAAAAAGAATAATTACCCAAAAACTTCAGACTTGCCCGAAAATTTTGTGGTCAGTCCACAGATTGTGCCGTTTATCAGAGACAATTGGGACGCTATTACCAGCAACAAAGAGATCGTTATTGGGCTTGGAGTTTGGCATAGACAAGAGATCATTCGATTTACTTTAAATCGCGAAAAAGCAGATGGTCAAAACGTAGTTGTAAAAATGAATCCAAGTAGTTTTTTTATTCGTGCATTGGTAGATCCTATTTATTTTACCTTTGATCCCGTGACCAAAAATCTTTTGAGCTACAAAGGGCGAACAGCACCTAAAGAGAAAAAAGGTGATAGTTTCGAAGACTTTGATGCCATTACCCATTACAAAACCCTTTAATTCATAATTTTTGTTTCAATTTAAGACACATTCATCATCAATACTCCTAAGCCCTCTAGTTTATGATAAAATTGAGGGCTGTCGGGGGACTTATGAAACTTCTCACAATATCAACCGTTTTCATTGGACTTTTCTTTGTATTCCAAAATTGTGGTGGATCAAAAAACTTTTCAATCGATGAAACTGAAAATGTTTCGTCTGTTGGCTTTGGTCGAGAAATTGATTATGGAATCGTTGAAAGACTTTGCGCAACGAGCGCACAGCTAGAGAAAACCATAAATTTTGATTTTCCAAAACCACGGGTCACCTGTGATTGGTCAAACAATGGTAACCTTGAACGCCGTGATCAATACTTTCAGGCTCGTATAGAAAAGCAAAAAAACTTAGATCTTCCCCCAGGCGCTATTATTTGCTCGGCTGAGTTTAGTTTTGCTCGTCAGAATTTTCTTTATGATGATCATTTTATGCTGCTTTTTAATCATGCTATTATTGCTTCTTCTTACGATTTTCGTGGGACATTTCAACAGAAAAAATTTGGACTTTTACACTACAACTGGTCGGATATGGCGGGAATGTATTGGGACAATGACAAAGAAACAATTTTTTGTCCCAAAATTGATGGGGCTGTTTCAAATTGTAAGTTTCCTGGTCATGATGAACGAGGGATAATTGAACTCTCTTATGATTCGAAGTTTATTCAATCTTTAATGTCATCAGGTTTGCCAGAAAATCATAATTTTAAACTGGTCACAATCGGTGATAACGATAATGAAGACTGCGAACATTCGGATATGAGTTTTGATGTGAATCTTCGTTACATCGTTGAATAACGAAATTTGAACAATCCAAGATAGTTTGATAATCTTAAAAACTAGCCGTTAAAATTCGACGGCAAGTCTCTTGATCCATGTTTTGTTTCTCACCCAACGGAAACATATTTTTTTCTGCCAAGCGATCAATAAAAAGAGAAACGTCTTTTTTGGACTCAATTTTATAATCTTTTAAATGGGTTCTAATTCCAATGGCTTCAAAAAAAGATTGGGTATTAACAATGGCCTCTTCAATCAGCTCATCGTGATTTGGATTTTTTAGATTCCAAACTCTTTTTGCATACTGAATCAGTTTTTCTCTTTTAGATTCTTTCATCTCTCTGAGAGTGGATGGCAAAACTATGGCTAATGTTGTGCCATGAGCAAGACCATATTCAGCAGTGAGTTCGTGACCCAGCATATGGGTGCTCCAGTCTTGGGGAACACCGCAACCGATAAGACCTTGTAAAGCCATTGTGGCACACCACATGTGGTTGGCGCGCACATTGTAATCTTCTCTCATGTGAAGAGCCTTTGGTCCCTCTTCAATCAAAGTCGTAAGGATGGCTTCAGCAAATCGATCTTGTAGGGGAGAGTCCACAGGATAAGTCAAATACTGCTCAATCACATGAACAAAGGCATCAGCTATCCCATTAGAGATCTGCTCTTTAGGTAAAGAGTAAGTCGTGGTTGGATCAAGAATTGAAAATTGCGGAAACAAATCATTATGAATAAAACCACGTTTCTCTTTTTTGGCCGCCAAAGTCACAACAGAGGCTTTATTCATTTCAGATCCAGTGGCCGGTAAAGTCAGAACACAACCAAAAGGAATCTTATTACCTTGAGTGTCTCTACGTTCAGATACAATTTTCCACGGGTCATCTTCGGTAAAGGGGCTAGCCACAGAAACAAATTTAGTTCCATCAACCACAGAACCGCCGCCGACGGCGAGCAAGAAATCAATTTTTTCTTTGCGAACAATTTCAACGGCTTTCATCAGGGTTTCATAATGGGGATTGGGTTCAATTCCAGAGAACTCAAAAACTGTATGGTTTTTAAGCTCATTCATGACACTTTCATAAATACCATTTTTTTTAATAGAACCACCGCCATAAAGAACTAAAACTTTATGGCCAGCAGGAATTTCGGCTTGCAGTTGGGCGATCTGATTTTGACCAAAGTGAAGACGAGTGGGGTTCCAATATGTAAAATTATTCATCTTAAAAGCTTCCTCGTTAAA
>CAYMBT010000259.1:0-3491 GCA_964388755.1 uncultured Pseudobdellovibrionaceae bacterium
CACGCTTTCAAGATTGTCGACTTTAGAGTCATCACGAAGCTCGACCCACTCGACCTCAGGTGGGGGAGTGGCGGTCAGATTAAGGTTCTTTTTTTGAAAAAAAAGTAAAAGCACAAGACTTGAGTGCAAGAGCACTGAAAGTATAAAAGCAAAGTGTGACTTTTTATTGTGGTCCATTAAAAATCTATCGGAATATTAGACAGAGAGGTAAAGAGTCCCCCAAATAAAATCTTTGTTTTGTGGTCTCGAGTTGCGTACAATAAATCCATGAATATAGTGGCCTATGGCATCACAGACGTTGGTCTTAAGCGCAGTAAAAACGAAGACAATCTTCTTGTTAACGAAGATATGGGTTTATTTGTTGTGGCCGACGGAATGGGTGGACATAAGGGTGGAGAGCTAGCCTCAAAATTAGCCGTTGAATCCATCCTTGAGGTGGTCAAAAACCATCGCGAAGAGCACACTTTTTTATCTCCCAGAGCCATGCTCGAAGAGGGCTACACCGAAGCCAGCGCTAGAATCTATGCCAGAAGCCAACTGAACAACCAAATGTATCAAGGTATGGGAACCACATTAGTCACCGCCTACATCCACGAAAACGAAATTTTTATCGCCAATGTCGGAGACTCTAGGGCCTATTTTTATAACCGCGATTATATGTGGCAAATCACCGAAGACCATTCGCTCGTCAACGAACACATCCGCGCCGGCCTCTTAAGAGACAGTGAGGCCAAGGATTTTCAGGCTAAAAACGTCATCACCCGCAGTGTTGGCTTTGAAAAAGAAGTCCGCTGCGACATCATCCGAAAAAAGTTATCCCCCGGCGACTGCTTTCTACTTTGTTCTGATGGCTTGAGCGGACTTGTGGATGACCGAACCCTTCACACCATCTGCAAAAGCCACCCCATCGAAAAGTCAGCCTACTTCTGCGTCGAAGCCGCCAAAGCCGGCGGTGGTGACGACAACATCACCGTCATCGTCATCGTAGTCGAACCATGAAATGAGTCACCTATTGGTTTGTCCCAAACCAATAGGTGACTCATTTCATGGTTTTTCAATATTGGTTGGATGACTTCAATGGATAAGGCACAAATTTTTTTAATTATTATCTTGGTTTAAAAGAACGAATTATTTTTATTAAAACAAATCTAAAATCTAAAAAATTTCAAAAAAAAGCTATCCAAATTCTTAAGCAAAAATTTTAGGCCTATAAATGACAATTTGTCTTTTTAGGTCTGACTAGCCTCGATCAATAACAAGTTTGTTAGGTTATTGTTTTAGTTATTTTTATCATGTGAAAGACAGGATTTTTTGAGAGTTTTTCAAAAAAGGGTCTTTATATGAAAAACAATAAGTTGGGGCTTTTTTTGTGAGGGGGTGAATGTTAGGTTGGGCGACTTCTATAGGGGGAGATATGAAAGCCGTCGCTATCTTTGTTGTTTTGATGTGTTGTTTTTCTTTTGCACAGGGGGCTGTTTGGCAGGCTGATCCGGGGCGAGAGTGGAATGATGAGTGGCGTACGCGATATTCACTATGGATTGAAAATGAAGTGGATGGGGATTTTTTTAAAAAGTTGGGTTCTCCCTACTCGAAACTTAAAATGGATTGTGCGGATGCCCATTATGCTCTCATTGCCTACTTTTCAAGGCTCAATGGTTTGCCTTTTGTCATTGATCAATCAAAACTCAGCCATCTGACTGATCGATTTGATTCTATCAAAGACTCCGAACTAAGAATGGCCGCCTTTATTGATTTTATTAGGGCCAACTATGGTACCGAGAGCCTGGCCCATAAAGACACCTTTCCCCCAGCCATTGGCGAACTTATGCCAGGGGACATTTTTATGTGGAAGATTGGAAGTAATAACAACTTCACCAGACACACCTACATCATCAAAACTATTAACCCTAACGGAACTTTTGATGTCCTTTATTCAACCCAAGATAATGCAGCCCTCACGGGTGCTTTGTTTTTAAAAAAACAGTATATGTTTAATAAAGCCCCAAAGAATACCGGTGGTGATCAAAACAAATGGGGCTTTCGCCGCATGAAGTTTTCTCAGGATTCAAGTGTTCCTCAACAAAATTGAACAGTACCAGTGGGCAAAGACCTTAAGTACGCTTAACTTTTTTATTCGAGTGCAAGAAACCAATCAGTCTGTTGCTGAAAAGCCATCAAGAGTGCTTGATCGTTTATTCACATCTCTTTGTTCATCCATGCAAGATCGCATTGAAAGTGTGAATAAAGCGATCAATTATCTCAATCAGACAAAGGGGGCTTGTATGGCATTTCAGCCCTATGACGCCTACTCAACACCAGGCCGAGACAGTGGAATCATGAACGAGTACCAAGTGCTTTATCACTATTTATCTCGTTATAATGAAAGCGGTGAACTGAATGAAATTCCAGCGTCCATCAAAAATCCAGTGATTATTCTTTATAACAAGTCTCTGACCAATGAACACAGAGACCTTCTATTTAAAGCTTGTCCTATTCATTTTGGGCCTAAAAACGATGATCTTCTTGATCTAGAGACTTTTAAAAATTTACTTTTTGATTCTAAAGTTTCTTATCATCCCAACGACAATCTTTACAGAAGATGGGGTTTTGAGGTCGGAGAGAAAACCAAATGCAAAGAGCATTACGGTTATCCAGAGTAAAGACTATTGAATACAAAACCAGTGGCTACCGTGTTGATTGATTTTTTTAAATGCCGTTTTGGCTTTGGGTTGGCTTTTTAAACTGAGTTTTTGATTTTTTATGATCAGGTCCGAACTTCGAGCAAAGATTAAAGTCGATTTTTCTGGGTTCGGGCAAGGCGTCTGAAGAGTGACAACGCGGTAGTCGCCTTTAGTAAACTTCAATTCACCCAAGGGTGATAAATAAGTTTGATCTTCTTTGTGGGGTAAAAACTCAACACCCTTAACCCCGTTATAATCAAAAAATGAAGTGTAAAAAAAGGGCTGTTTCTTAATTTCGTCTTGTTTTGTATTTTGACTTGTTATCAAACGCTGGGGAATTACGATTCGGTCAAGTTTGACTTGCGAGAGCTTTGTGATCTCTTGATCAAGCTTCCCATGAGGGTCCAAGGTCTCCATGGCCTTAACCGACTTTAGTAAATAGACTTCTTGCAGTTTAAAATCCACCGTTTGTTTAATAGGTTTATTAAGGGATGCTAAGTGAGCGAGTGGCGAATTAAAGCGTGAACTGGTTTGCCAAGATTCACCCACCTTTTCGTTAAGAATCAATGCAACCAGCGGCCCCATTTTAAGAGCTTCGTACTCGAGACTAAAATCATCATCGGCCTCTAGGCGCGGAAGATAGTTTTTAAGGTAAAACTGCAGCGGGGTTAAAAGATCAGTGCTGTTTTTTAGATAAAGACTCATTAAATGCTGATGGGTTTTTACACTGGCCTTGGCCCACACTTGATCCACCTTAAGGCGAGCCTCTTGAGCAAACTCATCTGACCATCTTTTAAACCAATAGCTGTA
>CAYMBT010000260.1:0-1219 GCA_964388755.1 uncultured Pseudobdellovibrionaceae bacterium
ATTGAAGGCCTATTGGGTACTTCGAGAAAAGGGATGATGAATATGGGAAAGTTTTTTAAAGCTTTAGTAATCGTTGCGGTGACCAGTTTCGTTAGTAGTTCTTTTGCCAAAATTGATAAAGAAGAATTAAAAAACAGAAAGGCTGCTTTAACCTCTGAAGGTACCCATCGTCGCTTGGCCCGAGCCCACGAGCTTATGTCGGCTGAAAAGATGAAAGATGCTATCGATATTCTTGACCGTTTAATGGTTTCTACTGAAAAAAGACCCCACGAAAAAGCACAAGTGATGCAAGCTCTTGGGTTTGCCTATGCTCAACAGGATAATTTAAAAAAAGGTTTAAGCCTTCTTCAGGGCTCCCTTGATCTTGGCGTTCTTCCTTATGGCGCTACACTTTCTACTCTTTACACCATTGCCCAGATTCACACCGCCCAAGAAAACTATACGGTGGGACTGCAAAAAATCGAAGAGTGGTTTCAATTGGCTGATGAACCGTCACCGGATGCCTACGTTTTAAAAGCCACAATTTTTGCTCAACAGAAAAAACAAAAGGAAGCTTTGGTCCTTGTCACAAAAGCCATTGATATGACTGATAATCCTAAAGAGTCATGGCTGTCGTTTGCAGTCGCCATGAATTACGAAGTGGGCAATTACAAAGAGTCAGCTCGTCTTTTAGAGAAACTCGCTGGTCTCTACCCTGAAAAGAAAAAATACTGGAAGCAGCTTGCTGGTGTTTATCTTAATCTCGAAAAAAACACACAAGCCCTTGCGACTATGGAGCTTGCTCATAAAGGAAACTATTTGGATCAAGACTCAGAGATGATGAATCTTGTGAGCCTCTTTCTTTATGGCGGTATTCCACTTAAAGCAGCCCAACTTTTAGAAACTGCTTTGAATGAAGGTAAAGTTAAAAAGACTCAAAGAAACTATGAGATTCTAGGGGACTCTTGGACTCAAGCCGAAGAGACTGAAAATGCCATCAAAGCTTATACAGCCTCATCAAAAATGGCCACTGACGGTCGTATATTTGCAAAACTAGGCCGTGTTTATTTGGACCAAGAAAACTGGGCACAGGCTGATACAGCTTTGACGGCAGGTCTTAAAAAAGGTGGCATTAAAAATCCACAACATGTTTACATTGCTTTAGGTGTGGCTCGTTTTAATCTCAAAAAATTTGATTCTGCCCAAGATGCTTTTGAGATGGCAAAAAAATCATCAGACA
>CAYMBT010000260.1:1229-3413 GCA_964388755.1 uncultured Pseudobdellovibrionaceae bacterium
CAAAGTCAAAGACCAGGCTGAACAATGGATCACTTTTGTGAAAGCCGAAGACAAGCGTCTGAATCCAGAAAAATATCAAGATGAAGAAACAGACCAAGAGTCCGAGCTTCTCTAATAATTTGAGCTAAGAAAAGCTGAACCGGCATTTAAATTTCTTTAAATCCTGTTTGGGAAAAGAAATAAGTCAGCTGAATTAAAAAATAAAAAAGGCTCATTAATAGATGAGCCTTTTTTTATGTTTGGATTGAAAATCTTTAAATACTACTTAATTTCTTTATGAACAGTGTGTTTCTTTAAGAATGGGTTGTATTTCTTTTTTTCCAGTCTTTCTGGGTGAGTCTGAGTGTTTTTATGGGTTGTGTAACGAGAAGGAGTTTCTCCGATTTTACGGGCTTCTGTGCACTCTAGGGTGATAATACGAACTTTACCTTTTTTTGCCATGATCAATCCTCTTTAACTTATTGAATTTGAAAGACATAACACGCAATTTTAGCTTTCGACAATAAAAACTTCACTTTTAAACTACGATCAAATAACTATAGTTCATGATTGATCTCTTGCTCGTTCACAAAATCAATGAAATCGTCCGTAAGGCCGGGAAATTACTAGAAAATCTAAGTCTAGATCCCTTGATGAGACGGCCTGTGGACAAATTAGATGGCAGTCCCGTCACTCCAGCCGATCTTATGGTCAGTGAATTTTTAATCAAAGCTCTGTCCCCTTTGGGAATGCCTGTGATCAGCGAAGAGAATATGACGGCATCAATAAAAGGGGCTCAAAGATTCTTTTTAGTCGACCCCCTTGATGGAACTAAATATTTCGCCCAAGGAAGTCAGGAATTTGCTATTTGTGTGGGGCTCATAGAGGATGAAAAGCCGATTTATGGAGCTATTTATGATCCAACCCTCTCAAAGCTGTATTGGGCGGCCCTAGGCCATGGTGCCTATTGTGATGATCAGGCCATACACCATCCCGGAGCAGGGAAGAGCCTTGTGGCTTACTCCAGTGGGTTTCATCAGAGGCTCGAAAAAAATATCATTATTGATCGTCTTAACATTGGTGAGATCCGTGAAAAGGGCTCTGCGTTGAAGTTTTGCGACATAGCCCTTGGAGAGGTGGATTTGTATCTGCGTTTTGGACCCACATCAGAGTGGGATACGGCCGCAGGTCAGATTTTGCTGGAAGAGGCCCAGTGCCTGCTTTATGAAGTTAAAACTTTAAAGCCCATGCTTTATGGTAAAAAGAATTTTCTTAACCATGGAATTGTTGTGGCCCATAAAGACATCATGCCCGAAGTTGTTAAGCTCTTAAAAGAGTACCTTGAAAAATGGACCATTGATTCTAAAGGAAACGAATAATGAGTAAAAACGATCAGTCCACCAACATCAGTGAACTTAAAAAAGTCATCGATGATTTTTGTACCCAAAGAGACTGGGGGCAATACCACACAGCTAAAGACTTAGCCATTGGTGCTGTGACCGAGGCTTCTGAGCTTTTAGAACACTTTCGTTTCTTAACAGATCAACAGTGCTTAGAAGCTCTTGAAGATCCCCAAAAAAGAGAAGCCATCTCTGATGAGCTCTCTGATGTCCTTTTTTTTCTTCTTCGTTTTTCTCAAAAATATAATTTAGATCTCACCGAGGGATTCTACAAAAAAATGATAAAAAACAATCTCAAATATCCCATCGAACTCTTCAAGGGCAAAAACGAAAAATCCACCATCACCCCCTAATCGCTGCCATCCCCATTTGGTGCCAGGCCCTGTTTGTTGCAACACAATGTCATTGCCTATCTCAAAGTTTGAAACCCAATCGTAACTGACTTCTTCATAGAGAAATAGACATAGCCCTCTATAAATAAGTCAGTTTCTAAAGAGACTCGGTCTTTGAACAAGGCAATGACGTTATGTTGCGACTAACAGCCCTGGCAGCAATAGGACAATGACATTGTGTTGCAACAAACAGGGCCTGGCACCAAATGGGGAGTCATTGAATTATTTTTATTGAGTTCGCAAGTTGTCAGATAATAATTATATTTTGATAGCTCTTCTGGCTTTACGAATTGACGGGACATTTTTTAAAGCACTAGTCTCATGATTCTCTTGTAGGGGGAGATCGTGATTCTATTTTTTAAAAGGGCTCATTCGAGACTTCTGCCTTTATTTGTATTTTTCTTTTTATTTCT
>CAYMBT010000261.1:0-3402 GCA_964388755.1 uncultured Pseudobdellovibrionaceae bacterium
TTCGATGATAGTTGTTACCGGAGCGACGGGTTTTATTGGCAGTGTGATTGTTTGGGAACTCAACCAAAAGGGAATCACTGATATTATCTGTGTGGATTCTGTGCCACCGCAAGCTCGTCCGGGCCTTTTAACCAAAAGAAAATACAACGAGTTTATGGATCATAAACAGTTCCTTGAATTTTTATCTGATCCTACAAAAAATAAAAAAATCGACTGGATCATCCATATGGGGGCTTGTTCCTCGACCACAGAGATGAATGTTGAGTTCTTGCGCGAAAACAACACTCTTTATACCCAAAAACTTTTTGAATACTGCCGCGACAATAACACTTCTTTTATCTACGCCAGTAGCGGTGCTTGTTATGGTGACGGAGCCATGGGCTTTGATGACCAGACAGACCCCAAACTTTTAAAGCCCCTTAACCCCTATGGTGATTCAAAAGTGAATTTTGATCGCTGGGCTTTAGAGCAAAAAAAGTTTCCACCTTTTTGGATGGGCTTACGCTTCTTTAATGTCTATGGGCCCCATGAGTACTACAAAAAAGACATGAGCTCTGTTGTGTTTAAAGCCTACCGACAAATTAAAGTGAATGGAAAATTAAAACTCTTTAAGTCCCATAATCCTGATTACAAAGACGGCGAACAGCTGCGTGACTTTGTTTATGTCAAAGATGTTACCCGCTGGATCATGGAGATTTTGGACGGCAAAGGTTTCTCTGGAATCTATAATATGGGTTTTGGTCAGGCGCGCAGTTGGCTTGATCTAGCTCGGGGAGTTTTTAAAAACATGAATCAAAAAGTGGATATTGAATGGGTCGATGTGCCTGTTGATATTCGAGAACGCTATCAGTATTTTACCGAAGCTAAAATGGATCGCTTTTTAAGCCAAGGTTTTAGCCTTCCAGAGTGGAGTCTTGAAAAAGGTATTGAAGATTACATACAATACCTCGACCGCGAAGATCCATTTCTTTAAAAAAAAGTATTTTATAAAGGGGAATTTGTTTGAAGACCATTAAAGAGATCATTTCTGAAATGCCAGAGCATCTTAAAGAATTTGTGGTCGAACAAATTTCTGCCCATTATCAGCCCATGGATCACGCTGTTTGGCGATACACCTTAAGACAGCTTAAAAATTTTTTAGGCCAAAACGCCCATGATTGTTATCTTGATGGATTAAAAAAGACTGGCATTACCGTTGATGAGATTCCAAGTATCGAAACCATTTGTCAAAAACTTCAAGCTTTTGGTTGGTCAGCCGTTCCGGTCAGTGGGTTTATTCCGCCAGCGGCTTTTATGGAAATGCAAAGCCTTGGTATTTTACCCATCGCAACTGACATGAGGTCACTGGATCATGTCCTCTATACTCCAGCCCCTGACATTGTTCACGAAGCTGCAGGTCATGCGCCCATTTTAATTCACCCCGAATTTGCCCAGTATTTAAAACAGTATGCCAGTGTGGCCAAAAATGCCATTGTATCAAGCCAGGATCTTGCACTTTACGAAGCCATTCGCGAGCTTTCAGACATCAAAGAACACCCCGATTCGACACCAGAAGAAATTGAAGCCTCTAACCAAAAACTCAATCGCATTATCAGCGAAATGACGGTTACGTCTGAAGCCACTCTTTTAGGAAGAATGAATTGGTGGACCGCAGAGTACGGTTTAATTGGTGATTTGAACTCGCCCAAAATTTATGGGGCAGGTCTTTTATCCTCTTACGGAGAATCTAAAGAATGTCTTAAAGAACCGGTTAAAAAAATTCCATTATCTATCGATTGTGTGAACTACTCTTACGATATCACAGAGCCACAGCCACAGCTTTTTGTAGCCTCTTCATTTTCTGATCTCTCCCGAGTTTTGGGTGAGCTTTCTAACACACTCTCTTATAAAAAAGGTGGAATCTTTGGTTTACAAAAAGCCATTGAAGCAAAAACTGTCAACACACTAAAACTCAATTCTGGCTTAGAGATCTCTGGAAAAATTGTGGATTTTTTAGAGATGGATGGAGAGTGTTTATTTTATCGCCTCGAAGGCCCCACACAAATTTGTATCGGCGGTAAAGAATTAAAGGGTCACGATAAAAATTATCACAGTCATGGCTTTAGTTCACCTTTAGGTTATATCGAAGGATTTGATGAGTGCCCATCATGGGCCTCTGATGAAGATCTCATAAACCTGGGTCTTGTTATTGGCCAGAATGCTCGCCTCACCTTTGAGAGCGGCATAGTGGTCGAAGGTGAATTGATAAGCACGCTTCGCTCAAAGAGAAACGAGCTTTGTTTGCTTTCTTTTAAAAACTGTCATGTTCATTACAATGGTAAGAGTTTATTTTTACCTGAGTGGGGAACTTATGATATGGCCGTTGGTTCTAAAATTGAATCGGTTTACGCTGGCCCTGCGGATCGCAAAAGCTATGGTTTGACAGATCGTTTTGCAAAGAAAACAGTTCCGCCACGAAAAGTATCCATCAAAGATCAAGAGCTCAATTTAATTTATAAAAAGATTCGTGAATTAAGAAAGAGTCCCTCTCAGTCCCAAGATGAGATCAAAAATATTTTTAAAAAATTATCCCAGGATTTTTCTGAGGATTGGCTAGCCACTTTAGAGCTTTTAGAAATCTGTGAGATGAATAACTTTGATGGTGATCTTAAAAAAGAACTCACTCAAAAACTATTTGATGTTATTGAGCGAAATCCTAAAACAAGAACCGTCATCGAAGATGGCATAAAAATCGCCTCGCAAAATATATGAACCATATTCGCATTGTTCTTGTGAATACAAAATACCCTCGCAACATTGGCCTTGTCTCGCGCGCTATGTGCAACTTTGGTTTAGAGCGCCTTATCCTTATCTCGCCAAGATGTGAGCTGAGTCTTAAAGCCCGCCAGGGAGCCGCCGAAGGCCAGGGACCTTTAAGCCAAGCTGTTATTTATAACAATTGGGACGAGTTTTATGGCCAAGAGAAAGAAGGTCTTCGAATTGCTTTAAGTCGCCGAAAAGGTCGGAGGCGAAAAAGTGAAGCCCTGAGTCAGCTTGTTCAAGCCAGTCATTTTAATTTTCATCAACCCATTTATCTTATTTTTGGCTCTGAAGATAAGGGTCTGTCTGCCGAAGACCTCACACTTGTGCATCAGCTTGGGTTTCTGGATTTGCCAGGCCCGGTACAGAGCATGAACCTCTCTCACGCCGTGGTGGCCTGTTTACAAATTATCAATTTACAATTTAAAAGTATGAATCAACCCTTAGAGACCCTAGAAGAATCCATCGTTGATCCAGAGCCCATTTTGCGGGACTGGCTGACCGCACTTCAATTTGATTTAACCACCCACACCCGCTGGAATGCTCTGGTGATGCTTAAACAGTGGCTTTTAAGAGCCCAACCCAGTCGGGATGAAATGGATC
>CAYMBT010000262.1:0-3393 GCA_964388755.1 uncultured Pseudobdellovibrionaceae bacterium
AAACCTTTTTCACTTTTTAGGTGAAGTTGAAGCTATTTTTGGGATCTGGGCTTGGCTGTTTATTTTGTTCTACATAATAAAAGAAGGGGTCATGGTTGAGGGCGATCATCATAAAGCCATTGGTGGAGCCGTTCACTATCTTGAGTCTATTAACTACACAGAGCCCGCCTTTGTATTTGTGATCATGTGTATGGCGGGTACTCGTCCCATTATTCTTTTTGCTGAAAAAATAATTATGAAAATTGCTGAACTGTTTCCGTTACCAAAGAAAATGGCTTTTTATATTTCTGCCCTTTTCGTAGGACCCGTCCTTGGATCATTTATCACCGAACCAGCTGCCATGACGGTGACAGCCCTTATATTACTTGATTATTTTTTCTCTGGTAAAATGAGCACTAAGTTTAAGTATGCAACCATTGGTCTTTTGTTTGTGAATGTTTCTATTGGCGGTACTTTGACTCACTTTGCAGCACCCCCTGTTTTAATGGTGGCCGGTAAGTGGGGTTGGGGAATGATGCATATGTTTACTAACTTTGGCTACAAAGCTATAATTGCCATCGGCATTAGTACTTTTACAACAGCCTTTTATTTTCGTAACGAACTTTCTGGCCAACTTCAGGTCAAACAAAAGCATGATAATATGATGACGCCACCGATGTGGATGACTGCAATCCATTTGATCTTTTTAGCCATGGTGGTTTACACCGCCCATCACATGGTCTTTTTTATGGGACTCTTTCTTTTCTTTTTAGGTTTTATGAAGGTCACCCAAGAGTACCAAGACGAACCAAAGCTTAAAGAATCTCTTTTGGTGGGTTTCTTTTTAGCAGGCCTTGTCACTTTAGGATCAATGCAAGCCTGGTGGCTTAAAGGAATTCTTACTCAGCTCGGAGACTTGCCATTATTTTTAGGAGCCACGGGACTCACCGCAATTACAGATAACGCTGCTCTGACTTATCTTGGTTCACTGGTTGAACTCAGTGACACCGCAAAATATAGCCTCGTTGCTGGTGCAGTCGCAGGTGGTGGTCTCACCGTCATCGCCAATGCCCCCAACCCTGCGGGCTACGGAATTCTTAAGGGTTCTTTTAGCGAAGGTATTAACCCCATCAAACTTCTAGCAGGAGCCGCTTTGCCAACAATCGTAGCTTGCTTGTGCTTTTTGCTACTGGTTTAAAAAATTTTGCGCAGTTTTAATGATGAGCCAAATTTAAAAACTCTAAAAAAAATTATAAGATCGTTTAAAGGCTAAATTAAAAAAGTCTTAATACTTGTCTTAAGGTGGCTGATTTGCTCGAGGGCTTCTTTGTGGCCGCTTTCGATGTCCATGAGTAAAAAACCAATTTCATCATCGGTGGATAAAAGCTGGGAGTTAATGTTAATACCCGCTTTTGAAACGATACTGTTGATGTCACCCAAAACACCGGGGACGTTTTTATGGACGTTGATCAGTCTTCGGCCACGAATAGTGGGGGCGGGTTGCACGTTTGGAAATTCGACAGCCCCTACGGTTTGGCCTTTGGATAAATATTGGTCAAGGGATTCAGAGACCTCTTCGCCGATATTGAACTGGGCTTCTTGGGTGCTGCCACCAATGTGTGGGGTCAGGATCACATTTTTTGTTTTTTGTAGGTTGTTTTGAAAGATGTCGTCATTGCCCTCGGGTTCTGTGGGGTAAACGTCAATGGCTGCACCGGCAAGATGATTTTCTTCGATGGCTTTTTTGAGGACACTCAGGTCAACCACACTGCCGCGAGAAGCATTGATCAGATAAGAGCCTTTTTTCATTTTTGAGATTTCTCGTGCACCGATCATGTTTTTTGTCTCTTGAGTCTCTGGGACATGAAGTGTGACAAAGTCAGCTTCTTTTAAAACATCATCAATAGAATCCATTGATCTTGAGTTACCAAGGGGTAACTTTTTAGTGATGTCGTAAAAAATAACTTTTAAACCAAAAGCCTCAGCCAGAATGCTGACCTGGGTACCAATATGGCCGTAACCAATGATCCCGATGGTTTTACCGCGCACCTCATAAGAGCCGGTGGCGGATTTTAACCATTTACCTTCGTGCACAAGACGGCTCATATCAAAAAGATTTCTTGAAAGTGCTATCACCTCGCACATGACAAGTTCAGCGACAGATCGTGTGTTCGAGTAGGGGGCATTAAAAACGGGGATGCCTAATTTTTTTGCGGCGATCAGGTCCACTTGATTGGTGCCAATGCAAAAGCAGCCGATGGCTTTAAGATGTTTTGAGGCTTCAAGAATGCTTGAAGTGAGCTGAGTTTTTGAGCGAATTCCCACCACATCGTAGTTTTTAAGTTTTTCTATGAGGTCAGGCCCAGAGTAGGAAGTTTTAAAATGATCAACAGAATAGCCTTTAAGTTCTAGATTCTTGACGGCGACAGCATGGATGTTTTCAAGAAGAGCAATTTTCATAGATAACCTCGTAAAAGTAAGTAGCTAATATGACATAATAATTAGCAAATAAACAGTCCAAATCCACTAGGCTCACAGTGTAATGAATAATCATGAGAGTTTATCTAAGATAGCCCTCTTATCATTATTTTTTTAAGCGGTGCTTTAAAGTCATTGGCACTTCAATAGATGGGGGATTTTTTTGTGAAACCAGCTCAGCTGAGATTACTTGTTATCGACGATGATTCCCTGATCATTGACACCATTTCTTTATGCCTTCCTGACCATTGGACTTTAATCACCCAAGATAAAGATCATCTTAATACAACCGAATTCTTTCATGCTGCCCTTATTGATATTCATTTGACCGGTAACCTGAATCAGTCCGAGGGCCTGCAAGTCATCAAAAAACTCTCTGAACAACAAAGCCTCTCAGAGATCATTGCAATGTCCGGTGATCTGAGACGAGAAATCATGGAGCAAGCCTTAAAAGCCGGAGCGACGCGCTTTATGGCAAAGCCATTGATTTCTGACGAACTGAAATTGATCCTCGAAAAAATAGAAGCTCTTTGGATTTTAAGGGGTGTGAATCTTCACTCGCAAAAAGAAGATCTAAAATGGATCGGCCAGTCCCAAGCTTCAGACCAAGTCAGACGTTTTGTCGCTAACATGAGACAAGAAAAAGCCCCCATACTGATCGAAGGCGAATCAGGGACAGGTAAAGAAGTTGTGGCCCAATTGCTTCACCAGTCACAACCCGATCGCCCTTTTGTCGCAATTAACGTGGCAGCCTTATCTGAGAACCTTTTTGAATCCGAATTCTTTGGTCATGTTAAAGGGGCCTTTACCGGCGCTGTTCAAAGTAAAGCTGGATACGTTGAAAGAGCCCATGGTGGTGATTTGTTTCTTGATGAAATCGAGGCCTTAAGCCTGAGCCATCAAGCCAAGATTTTAAGATTTTTAGAAAGTGGTGAG
>CAYMBT010000263.1:0-3334 GCA_964388755.1 uncultured Pseudobdellovibrionaceae bacterium
AAGACTGCTGTATATGGGTTCATATCCAAGGGGGGATCATGCACTCACTCAAAATATCGAAGTATCTTAATATTGTTACCGTTTTAACACTTATTCTATTTTCACCTTTCTCAATGGCCAATGAGAGTGAAGATCTTGAAATACCAGAAAATATTTTGGTTTATAAATCAGGATACCCTGAGGCTCCAATTATAGCCTGTCCTCTGCCACAAAAGAAATATCAAGATATGCTGAATCAGCTTGATGGCATTAAACAAAAAATAAAAAGCGAAGCTTGTCCATCCAGCCAAATTGCAGCCATTGAAAAAGAGGTGGTATCCTTAGAAGAGCTTATTACCTTTGGACGAAACGACTTTATTGAACTGATTAAAAAAGGAACCTCTGGCGAAGCTCAGCTTTCAGAAAAAGAGGTGGCCAGCCTTCAAAAGTACGTGGATCAAATCGTCAAAAAAGTGGCCTCAGTCACGGGGCTTGTTAATAATCCTGCCTGTTTTGATGAAGAAGAAAAAGTTTCTACCTTAAGCTTTCTTTCTTCCCTTGTTGGTGACGTGTCAGGTGCTATTGGTGCACTGGCGGGTCCCTTTGGTGCTAAAATTAGCATCGGCGGAAAACTGGCAGCCAGCCTTTTAAGTAGTATTGATACTATTGTTCAAGCTCGTAAAACTTATGATTACAGAAAATATGAGGACCGCAAAAACTATCTCTATAACCTTTGTGCCTACTACGAATTTAAAAATGATATTGATAAAGAAACCGATGTTTTTACTTACAGCGACCGACTTTATGATCTTCTTGATACATCAAATGTTTTGCTTGAGGATCTCGCTCGTAATTGTACCGATTGCAGAGACGTCATTGTGGATTATTCAAGCCGAGTCAGTGGACGAGGTTCTTTTGAAGTAGAAAGAAAAGAAGAAGCCCGTTTTCGCTCTGAGATTTTAATTGGCTCTGCGGATACCCCTGAAGTTGTACTTTACCCAGAACAGGATTTTGAAATTAAAACAGCCGCCAATATGACGGATTCTGATTTACTTGATTTTTACTTTGATTTTACCAGCGAAGAAGTGGATGCCGATGAGCCTCAGCAAGAACCAGTTGTTGTTGATGAAGGTCAGACCGTGGGTGCCGAGCCAGTTGCTATTGATTTTAGTAATGAAAAAGTTCTGACGGTACGAGCTTTACAAGTTCGCTCTTGGGTTGAGGGTGAAATTAAAGATTTTCAAGATAATGACTCTCTTGGTTTAACCGATGATGCCCGTCGCGAAGTGATGGATGTTCAAAAAGAGATCGAGAATTTTCTTTTTGACCGTGAAGGTGTCAGATACTTAGATTTTTATGATGACCTTCTTCGTTCTGATTTTAGAAGACTGACTTCAGTCATTAACCAAACTGCATCACAACTCAGCTTTATGCATCTACAGCCCGACCCTAATTATAAGTACGAGCAGTGGAGCTATAACATTAAAGACGCTATCCACGATATTTTTAGACGGGATGTGGATTTTGCTGAAATAGTGACTCAACAAATGACTCAAGAAGATTTGAATCAAATTTTAAATCAAGCAAGAAGAATGGTTCTTGAAAACATGGGCCCAGTGAGACTGGATTACAGTATTTTGAACGAAAGATGTTTGTTTTTTAAGAATTCCCTTTATCAGCGTTCAAGTCGACTTGAATACACTTGCGAGAAACTTGAGCGTCGTCTGAATGATACCAAGAAGTTTTTTAAAGATATCCAATCAACCAGTTTTGCTATCCGTTATGGTTCGCTGGTCAACTTTGCTAACAACGAAGACAAAAACTATACCGCTGATTGGCTGGCTTCAATCACATCGGTCTTTAATCAAAAAATTTCAAACTAAGCTTATAGTCACACTCACTTTTTATTGGTGAGTGTGACTCTTTAAGTAGTTTGTTCTTTTTTTAATGAAGTTTTCAAAGGCTAACGAAGCACTGAGTGTTAGGTATCTAAAATTAAATTTGTTTGACTAAAAAGACATCCTTCACAAAGACTTTTCTTATTTCTTATTTCTTATTTCTTATTTCTTATTTCTTATTTCTGAATATGAGACTTGAGGCTTCAAGAGCAATTACGATTTCGACCACAAGAAGTAGTAGGGCAAGTAGAGATAAAACCCACTGACCAGACTTCATGAAATCTAGGGCATTCATTGTTAGCCCAAGGATAGTGATCACAAATAAAAAAAGTAGGGGGATAAAATAAGGGGTCATATTCTTTTTTGTTTTAATAAGAAAAGAGCAAATAATGATTAAACCAAGAGCTGCTAACATTTGATTGGCGGCTCCAAAAAGGGGCCAAAGCAGAAGTCCGCCTTTGCCACCCTCTTGAAGAATCATCAGTAAAAAAGCTGAAAATACGGCTAGAAGACTTGCGATCAGTGGGGATTCTAGGGCTTTTACTTTTGTGATCACACCGATTTCTGAAATAATATAGCGCTGAATCCTTGTGGCAGTATCAAGGCTTGTGGCTGCAAAGCTAATGATCATCACCGACATCAATGTTTGTGCAAAACCCTCTGGGATAGAGAGACCTTTTAAGAACTCTGATGAACCAATAACAAATCCTTTTATGGCCGATGATAGCCCTTGAGCCTCTCCCCAAGAGGAGTAGTGTTGGTGCCAGCTCTCTGAGCTTGGAAAGCCTGCACTCACGGCTAAGGTGGCAAGAAGGGCTAATAAGCCCTCTCCTAGCATTGAACCGTAACCAATGGCCCGAGTGTCAGACCAATTTTTAACTTGCTTACTGGTGGTGCCAGAACTGACAAGTCCATGAAAACCACTGATGGCTCCACAAGCAATGGTAATAAATAAAAACGGAAACCAAGGTGGGGCTCCTTTGGGATAAGGATCAAAAGCGGGTGCAACAACCATGGGCTGAGTTATAAAAAGTCCAACCACAAGGGCGCCAAGGCCAATCATCAGCATATGTGAATTAATATAATCCCGTGGTTGTAATAGAAGCCAGACGGGTAGAGAGCTTGCAATAAAAGCATAGGTCAGTAAAAAGACCACCCACGCCATTGTGGGGTTAGAAACGTAAGAGCTAATGTCGATGGGATAAAGGCTACCGATATAAATCATAAAGAAAAGACAAATTTGGGTGATGATGGCCGGGATTAAAAGAGAGCCCCCTTTTTTATGAATCATGACCCCAATCAAAAGTGCGACAATGATTTGAAAATTCACCGGGATCACAGAGCTTGGAAACTCAACAAACAAGTGGGCGATGACCAGCGAGAAAACGGCTATCACCATCCACACTAAAAAAAGAATGACGATTAAAAAAAGTGTTCGAACTCGTTTTGAAATCAGT
>CAYMBT010000264.1:0-1615 GCA_964388755.1 uncultured Pseudobdellovibrionaceae bacterium
GAGCATTGTGCTCACGGTGACACGCCTTTAAAAATTCATCGTTAAATGATTGGCAGCCGAGGCTAACACGGTTAACGCCAGCGGCTTTTAAATCTTTACAATTTTCAGGATTAAGAGTGGCTGGATTCACTTCAAGAGTGATTTCGATATCATCTTCAAAGGTAAAGTCGAGCTTTAAAAAAGATGTGATCAGCTGCTCAATTTGCTGGGGCTTGAGAAGGCTCGGTGTACCACCGCCAAAATAAATAGTTTGAATTTTTTTCTGAGAAAAAAGATGTCGTCTTTTATGAGCCTCATCAATCACAGTATCAACATAGTTTTGATTAGCCTGAATTTGATCTTTAGAATAGGTGGCGAAGTCGCAGTATGAACAGCGCTGTAAGCAGAAAGGTATATGAATATAAATCCCAAGCAACGACTCTTGGACAAAGCTTGGAGGATTTTTGAACATCATGACTTGCGCAGATATAGTCTTTTGATCCGTTCTCGTCATTGATAAAACACGGTGTTTATTAGTTTTCAAAATAGTTTCTATAACTCGAGGTTATACTGTTGAAATAATTGACCTATTTTGAGATGCGAAGCTAGACAAAAAACCGACAAAATCAAGAAAATTCAAGAATATCAAGGTGAGTTCGATATAATAGAATGAGACTCTTAATCTAAAAGAGGATGGTTGAGTTGAGACTATGGCTGTAAACTTAATTTTTAATTCCCATCAATACTTCCAAGAGGCTGTTGAAGAGGCCTTTGTTGAAAGAAAAATCAAAACTTTTCCTTACGTCAAAAGTTATGTGGTTGATATTTTAAAGCACTATCTCTTTGTCGAAAACCTTTATGATATGGAAGACTCTTCAGGAAAAAAAACCAGATCCACACTGGCCGAGATGCTTTTGACCGCTCAACAGCTCGGTGTGCAAGAAAAACGCGAGAAACTTAAAAAACTGGCTGATAGCTCTCTTTATATTTCTGGTTTTTTCTCGGACTCATTTCAACGAAAAATAATTGATATTGATTATTATGTCGATATGGGTAAAACCGCCTACTCTGAACTCTCCCACAATGTCGATGAGGATACTTTTGCAAAGCTTTATAAAGAGATTGCTCGTCAGTTTATCCCTCTGGTTGATGTTTTATCTGTCATTAGCCAAAGAGCCAGTATGACGAATAAAGAGAATATTTTAAGAATGATGGATGTTTATGCTAAAACCGGTTCTCCTTTGATCGAGGAAACCTTGGCCGAGAAGGGTGTCTTTAGCAGCGCCACTAAAAATCAAATCAAGCAATAAAGAATTCCCATTGAATTGTTGAACGCCATTGGTTATCTTTGACACATGTTTAATATTGGTTTCTCCGAGGTTATTGCCATTGGGGTTATTGCCCTTATCGTTATTGGTCCTAAACAGTTGCCTGAAGTGGCTCGAGTTGTTGCTCGATTAATGAAAGAGCTTAAAAAAGCCACCCAAGATCTTAGTGGTGGACTTCTAGAGGTCACTCGAGAAGTGAAAAACCAAGTGGAAGACACAAAAAGCCAAATTTATAAAGAAGGTCAAAAGATTGTGGATTCATTGGCGGCCCAAGATCACGATCATCATCACACAGATGATCACCACCA
>CAYMBT010000264.1:1625-3310 GCA_964388755.1 uncultured Pseudobdellovibrionaceae bacterium
ATGAAGGTTTGCCGGACCATTCTGCTGATCATAGCCATGAACAAGAACAACTTCTGACGACATCAACTGATCCCAAAACAAAAAAGCCTGGTTCTGATGGACAATAAAAATACCCCTCAAGATGATTACACTCTGGTTGAGCATTTAGCTGAGCTTCGCACGCGATTGATTTATTCGATGCTTGCCGTGGGTGTGCTTGCTCTATTTGCATGGAATTTTAGTGATTTTTTCTTTGGAATCGTCAGGCGCCCGATTCTTCCTTACTTACCTCAAGGTGGACTTGTTTTTACAGCCCCCATGGATAAGTTTATGGCCCATTTTAAAATTTCAGTATTAACCGGGGTGATTCTTGCGACCCCTGTTTGGGTGTATCAGCTGTGGATGTTTGTGGCCCCGGGACTCTACAAAAACGAAAAAAAGTATGCTCTTTATTTTATATTTTTTGGATCTACCCTTTTTCTGACCGGCGTATCTTTTGTTTATTTTGTGGTTTACCCACTGGCTTTTAAATATTTACTGACCTTTGGTGGAGATATTGATACGGCCATGATCACGATTAACGATTATCTTTCTTTTTTTATTACTACCACGTTAGTTTTTGGTGCGGCCTTCGAGCTCCCACTGGTATTGACGATTTTAGGTATGGTCGGAATTGTGACCCAGGCGATGCTTAAAGCCCTGCGACGTTACGCCTTGGTGTTAATTTGTATCATGTCAGCCTTTATCACGCCGCCTGATATTTTAAGTATGATTTTACTAGCGCTTCCACTTTATGGTTTGTATGAGCTTTCGATTTTGCTTGTGGGATGGCTTGCGCCAAAGCCGAGCCTCGATTGATGGATGAACTTTTTAGTTTTGATGAAGTTGATTTTTCAAAGGCCACCTATACGGCCATTCTTAGCGATTTGCACCTCTGCGAGGCCGAGCCCATCCATAGCCGATTTCCATTATGGAAGAAATATAAGACCAGAGAATTTTTTTTTGATAAACAGTTTCGCTTTTTTCTAGAACACATACATGCTGAAGCTAAAGAAGAAAAAATTGAATTAATCCTTAATGGCGATACCTTTGACTTTGATAGTATGACCTATCGGCCACCATCACCGACCTATAAAATATCTTGGCTCGAAGAAAAAAGGGGCCTTGAACCCGAAGAAGAAAAATCGGTGGATAAAATTCGAGTCATCCTTGAGGATCACAATGAGTGGTGTGAGGCCCTCAGTTGGTTTATAGGTAAAGGTCATCGCGTTGTTTTTGTGATCGGAAACCATGACCTTGAGCTTCATTGGAAGTCTGTACAGATTGAAATTTTAAATATGCTGAAACTCAACCCTGAAGAGCGAACCCGCGTTCGCTTTGTGGAATGGTTTTATATTAGCAACAAAGACACGCTGATTGAGCACGGCAATCAATATGATCCTTATTGCCTTTGCGATGATCCCATAAACCCATTTGTGATTGATTATAATCGCGTTCAAGTTCGTTTGCCTTTTGGAGATTGGGCCTGTCGTTATTTAGTCAATGGCATGGGATATTTTAATCCACACATTGACACCAATTATGTGATGACTTTACCCGAATACGTTCGAGCCTTTTTTAAATACATGGTGCGAGCCCAACCCCTTATTGTGTGGACCTGGTTCTGGAGCAGTGTTGCCATTTTATGGAGAACTATTTATTCCAAT
>CAYMBT010000265.1:0-3282 GCA_964388755.1 uncultured Pseudobdellovibrionaceae bacterium
GCCTGTTTAAAGTGTGTTGGCATCGGACTTCGTTATCCGATGAATCAAATTCAGGTGAAAGATCTGTCAATAGATTGGCTGAATCAAAACCACAAACTTTTACCACCCAAAAATTTAAATATTCATTATCGTATAATTGATCTTCATCCCAACTTCTCAACAGCCATTGCAGTGGACGACCCACTCTCAAACTTTTCACTTCACACCAAAATCAACATCCATCGACTCTAAAGGTACCAAGTCCCTTTTCCGCAAAAGCATCAAGTTTCATTTTGTGCAACAAACATAAATTGTTAAGTTAGGGTACCGGAAAAGGGACTTGGTACTTTTGGGTAGGTACTTTTGGGTATTTTCAACTTTTCAACAGCCATTGCTGTGGATGATCCATTTTCAAACTTTTCACTTCAAACTAAAATTACAATCCATCGAGTTTAGTTTTTTCTCTACCTCTAGTGTGAGTGATATTATTTTTAGTGAACACATTGACCACACAGATTATTTTAAATGTGTTAGGAAGCTGTTCTAAATGATACGAGTTAAAAAAACATCAGTATTTATAAGGAGTGAATAGTAAAATAGACTAGTCTCATTTTGATATTTCCCCCTCGTAAAATTGTTTAAGTCCAATATAAGATTTATTCTATTTAGATAAACTTTCGGGGGATATCTGAAGACTTTATTGTTTTATTCATCATCTCTGATTATCACCGTATTTCTCTACCAAAATTGTGGCAATGGATTTCAAGCTCTTACGAACAACTCTACAAGCTCTAGCACACTGACAACCAATGAACAGCTCGAGGTTCTTGATTCGGCAGCAAAAACAATTTTATCCAATCAGTGTTGGTCGTGTCATGGCATGGATGGCTTAGGTGGTCTTACTAACATCATCGACACCAATCATTTGATCTCGACAGGTTTTATTATTCCAGGGGACACCTCATCAAGACTTCTATCTTCTATTGAAAGTGGTCGAATGCCACCTTCAGGTGCGATGTCAGCCATAGATCAAAAAATCATTTCAGATTGGATTATTATCTTGGGCGGAGGAAATGCTGATGGATCAAGTCCAGTGTCTGTAGATCTTGAAATGGATATCACTCCCTCTCTTGATCCTCTGTTCTTTCAAGTGCGACTTGGTAAAGTTGCAAGCAGCCTTAATGTTCCAGAAAGTCATACTTCGTTAAACACACTTCAAACCAATCGTTTTATGTTAGGTGACTATAATTTTGCCCAAGCCATTGCTCCCAATAGCAACTGGGAATCATCAGACATGGTGAGGTGGCTTGAAAATCTTCAACCAGCCTGCGTTGGCACTCGACCCACAACACCCTGGCCCGAAGGCGGGACAAACCTTATGACAAGAACTTATGGACGTACAATTTCCTCAGCAGACAGCATGATACTTAATGAAATTGATAATCTGAATATCACCAGTAACGAGAAGTATGAGATACTTTGTCTTGTTCTTCTTTCATCATTGGAGTTTGTGACGAAATGAAATTTTATATAAAAATTTTTATCACAATGATGACTATTTTCTCTTTTAAGGGACAAGCTCTGGCACAAGAGAATGTTTCTGGAGTTCTGAGTTATATGGGATATCTGAGTTCAATGTTTGTCCATCGATCTCTCAATAGCAATGAAGTCTCTAGAATACAATCTCAAGGGCGATCAGCCATTTTACCCATTGTTACCGGTTGGACGAACGAAGATAATTTTGCGCAAAGCGCGCGAATTTATGTTGAAAACTTGATGCAAGTCAGTGGAACAGAAAATGGCATTAATTTTAATTTACCTGGATATTTAGCTGCCGACATTGCACGAAAAAATAGACCCTATGCCCATCTACTGACTGCGAGTGATTGTGTTGATCAAAATGGTCAAACTATCGCTTGCGACACCAACGCACCTTTTAGCGCAGGAATTCTTACAACGAGAGCTTTTATGGTTAAGTATGCTGGTGCCTATAACATTTCTCGTGCTGGTAAAATGACTTATAAGTTTTTATGTCTTGATTATCCCTTCCCTGTGAACGAAGAGCCACCCATTCCTCAACAAGAATTAATCCCTCAATTTGCAACAACTGCTGGAGCAATCACTTTTGGAAATGGTAATAATTGTTACAGCTGTCATTCGCAATTTGGTCATCACAGTCAGTTTATGGTCAAATTTGATGCCGATGGTTTTTACCAAAATGCCGCCACTGGTTTACAAAATCCTAATGCTGGTGATGGTGCATCGACGAATGGCCTCATGACTTCACATTATAGAACACCATCTCGTGCGGCCAGTGAGCGTGGTCAAATTGTTGGGAGGCCTGCTAATAACTTAGCCGAGGCTGCAGTGGCCATTACCCAAAGTCGAAGATTTTTACCCTGCGCTACAAAAAACTTAATGCGACACTATCTTAAGTTAAAAGATCAGGATTTGGCCACTATAAGGCCCGAGCTACTTGAGGAGATCTCTCGGGCGGCTCGAGAGAGAAGTCCCCAACCCAGCTTTTCTGATTTACTGATTTCAATTGTTAACCATCCAAAAGTTTTTGATTCATTTATAAAGTCAGGGGTTCGTCCATGAAGTTTGATGATCTTAAAAATATGTCACCCATTGAACGAAGAGAATTTCTTAATTATCTAGGTGGTTTTTTAGCTCTTCCCTACATCCCAAAATCCACCCAAGAAGCACTGACAGAAATCGTTTTTGGTCAAAAAGCTTTTGCTCAATCGGCTCCCATTAATCTTATTGAGATTAACTTTCGTGACCAATGGGATTGGGGTCATTTATTTGTTCCGCCCAGTGTGGCCAGGTCTTATGACAATATCGCCAGCCGAATCGCTTTGTTTGATCGCCCCATCCAAGAACGCAGAAATTTTTATGTTACACCACAAGCCGCAGAACTGAGACCCCATCTGGATTCCATTGCAGTGATGGAGCTTGGCGAGTGCACATTACCTGGTAATGTTTCTGTCCATGGTCACGAGGCGGGTAACCCTATCAGATCGCCGGGAAGAAGCCTTGAAAACACAACGGGTAAACAAGACATGGCCACCTCTGATCGAAGACCCGGCGGACGCTCAGCAGGTAACGAAATACTTTATAGCTCTTCACCCACACCAATGATTCTTCATAATTTCTATCAAAAGAGTCTTAACCCCCAACTCAGAAATGGTCTGATCCTTAGAAGTTCTGTCAGAACTGGAACTCACACCTTTTATCACTTCGAAGGAAATCTTAATAACGCTCAAGCCGATCGTTATTTTGATCGAGGCACTTTTACAA
>CAYMBT010000266.1:0-3276 GCA_964388755.1 uncultured Pseudobdellovibrionaceae bacterium
CATATTTAAAGAAACGAATTTTAACGGACGAGATCATTGTTGAATTTCGCTTGGGTTATGCTCCAGAGGCCTGGGACGAGCTCACGCAACATTTGGCAGAAAAAAAAGTACCCACCACACTGTCGGGTCAATTGGGATTGATTCGGCCCAATAAAAAAGGTGGGCATTTTGATCTTTTTAGAGATCGTTTGATGTACCCGATTTTTGCAATTGATAACAATGTCATTGGTTTTGGTGGGCGTATTATTGATCAAGGCCAACCCAAATATTTAAATAGTTTTGAATCTGAAGTGTTTAAAAAAGGTCAAAGTTTTTACGGTATTCATAAAACCTCTCCTCATATTCGCAGTGCCGATCAAGTTTTAGTGGTTGAGGGTTATATGGATCTTTTGGCTCTCTATGGAGCAGGAATTAAAAATGCTGTGGCCACCTTAGGAACAGCACTGACAGAAAAACATGTGCTCGCTCTTAAAAAACTCACAAAAAATATTGTCCTTCTTTTTGATGGAGATCAGGCGGGACGAACGGCGGCCGAAAGAAGTTTGATTCACTTTTTAAACCATGATCTTTTGCCCCAAGTTTATCTTTTGCCTGAGGGCATGGATCCCGATGATTACGTTAAACAAGTGGGTAAAGACGACTTTCTCGAAAAAACATCAAGGGCCCAAGATCTTTTTTTACATCTTCTCGGTGATTGGATGAAATCCTACGGTGGAACACCTAAAGATAAGCTCGATATGATCGATAAAGTTTCGCCCTACATTTTAGCTCTCAAAGACATGAGACTTAAGCAGATGTATGTCGAAGAATTGGCTCGATGTTTGGTCGAAGATCCAAAGAAGATTTATACGTGGTTGAGCACCCAAAAACGCTCGCCACAGGCCATAGTGGCAGTGCCCGAGATTGATGAGCCTGATTTATCGGTCAAAATCTCATTAGCCAAAGTGGGGCAGGATGAGCTGGTTTTACTGGGATTATCGCTTAAGTCACTGAAATATCTCGATTTTTTTATCAGAAATCAGGGTGTTGAGTGTATTAGTCATAAACCCCTTCAGCAATTATTTAGTGAAGTGGTGGCCAAGTATGGACAAGACCCAAAGGCTTTTGATAAGCTGGCCCACTTGGTTATTTCAAGAGTGGAAAACCCTGAAAAAATTGTCAACTTGATCAATCTTTCGTCAGAGGATGAAGGCTTTGATGAAGATGCAAGTTTGTTAAAGGAGTGCTTTATACGGGTTAAGGATCGGTTTCTCCAACGCCAGGCTTCGGTTTTAGTGGCGCAAATGAAAAATCAACCGGATGACCTTAAACTGGAACGATTTGTGAATATACAAAACGAACGTAAAGCATTAAAAGAACTTAAAAATACCCCCTTAGGAGAAATTGATGGCAAAAGGGAATAGCTTAGAAGCTCTAAGCGTAGCTCAACAACAAAAAATGGCGGTCGAAGAAGCGGAAAGGCTGATTCAAATCGCGAAAAAAAATGGTGGAGACCTCAGCGTCGAAGAAATCGATGAAGCTCTCCCCAAACAACTGATCTCTCCGGAAGCCCTGGATATCGTTTTGCAGTCTATTGAAGCCCATGGGATCGTGATCTCTGAGCATCAAACTGAAGACGGTGGAGATGCTGAAAGTTTTCTTGATGAAAACACCGACGAAGAAGCTGATGACGAAGCGGCCGAGGCCGATGTTAAATCCAATGATCCAGTCCGACTTTATCTTAGAAAAATGGGTAGCGTTTCTCTTCTCACACGAGAAGGTGAAGTTCATATCGCCCAAAGAATTGAAGCTGGTGAAAGACAAATCGTTCGTTCAATTTTAACTTCGCCGATCGGTACTCGCGAGATCATTCAGCTCGGTGACCGAGTGGATGCCGGAAAGCTTAAAGTCAAAGCGATCTTTCGCGGACTTGAAGACGAAGAGACTCAGTACGAAGAACAAGAGTATATCGATAAAATCCATGAACTCATTGGTGACGTTAAAGATTACGAAAAGAAAGTCGGCAAAGCTTTTAAAGAGCTGATGCGTACGGATCTTAACAAAGAAGAGCGTCAAAAAGTTTTATCTATGGTCGATAAAGATCTTGAAAAACTCATGACGATTTTTGAAAAAATTAACTTTAATCGTAAAACCATCAATCGTATCGTGATCAAATTTAAAAACCTTGTGAATCGTATGACGGTTTTACGTCGCCGAATCAAAACAGGCGTGACTAAAACTTTCTCTAAAGACATCGAAGAGCTTATGGCTCGTTATAAAAAAGTCGAAGAGAACGAAAAAGAATTGGCCAGCATGACTCAAGAGACCGGCCTTTCTTTTAACAAATACCGCGCTCTTTATTTGCAGACCATCGACGCCCAAAAACGTCTTGATCGTCTTAACAAAGACTCACAAATGCATTACGAATGGATCCGCGACACCCACACCGAAATTTGGAAAGGTGAAAGAGAAGCTGATCTTGCAAAATCAGAACTTGTTGAGGCCAATTTACGCCTTGTGGTTTCGATTGCAAAAAAATACACCAACCGTGGTTTACAGTTCTTAGACCTTATTCAAGAGGGAAATATTGGCCTTATGAAAGCGGTGGATAAGTTTGAATACCGTCGTGGTTATAAGTTTTCAACTTACGCCACATGGTGGATCAGACAGGCCATCACTCGTGCCATTGCCGATCAAGCCAGAACCATTCGTATTCCGGTGCATATGATTGAAACCATCAATAAGCTTGTCCGAACATCTCGTTATCTTGTTCAAGAGCTAGGGCGCGAGCCACAGCCTGAAGAGATCGCAGTGAAGATGGATATGCCTGTTGATAAAGTCAGAAAAGTCTTAAAGATTGCTAAAGAACCAATCTCTCTAGAAACCCCTGTGGGTGAAGAAGAAGATTCGCACTTAGGCGATTTTATTGAAGACAAAAAGGTCATCAATCCGGCCGAAGCTATTGTGAATTTGAATCTTGCTGAACAAACCAGAAAAGTTCTTTCGACTCTCACTCCAAGAGAAGAGAAAGTTTTAAGAATGCGTTTTGGTATCGGTGAAGAAAGCGATCATACCCTTGAAGAAGTGGGACAAGATTTTAACGTCACTCGCGAGAGAATTCGTCAGATCGAGGCCAAAGCTTTAAGAAAGTTGCGTCATCCTTCACGTTCGGGAAAATTAAAAACTTTCATCGACTAAAAACAAACATCCTTAAGTGGGGGCTTAGCTTAGTTGGTTAAAGCATCCGGCTCATAACCGGAGGATCGAAGGTTCGAGTCCTTCAGCCCCTACCAAATT
>CAYMBT010000267.1:0-3265 GCA_964388755.1 uncultured Pseudobdellovibrionaceae bacterium
CGTCGTTAATATTATTGGGATCCATCTTTTTGTGGAACCATCAGGCCTTCCTATGGCTATGGCTATCGGCGTTTTCTGGGTGATTATTCTTTTAGGTCGCTGGCCTGATCTACGGGTTATTGTAAAAGCTTAAAAAGTTTAATGATTTTTTTAAATTAAACTTTTTTGCCTTGAATTTGACCTATTGCTCAAACCTTCAATTATTGACTCGACTCTATCATCAAAAGACGTCTATAAGCTTAGTCTAAAGCCCATAGGGAGAATTTGATGAAAAAGTTTATAGCTGTCCTTGTTCTGATCCTTCTTGTGCCATTTTCGGGATACGTCCTTTTTAACTACTGGTCTTATCTTTTTGCTATCACTGTTTCTGGTGAAGTTCTAAATATCGAAAGAGTGGATGCCTCAACAGCCATTCTTGGAACACGTTCTACAAAAGATAAAGATCTTTTTTCTTTTGCCATCGCCATCAAACAGCTCGACGGAGAAATATTCACAGGCTCATCAGAAGATCGCCAGTGGGCCATCGTCGAAAACGGCCAATGCGTTGATGCCAAATTTTACCCCTACCCTCCTTGGCAACTTAACAAATCAGGCACTTACTTTAATGTCCGACTTAAAAAGTTAAGAGATTGTGCACCCAAAGATAATCCAGAAACCCCATTGTAAATAAAACCCAAAAGCCCCATCAATTCATTTGAATTTTCTATGTATTGACCGGTTACGCCGTTCGAACCTAAATAAGACCAATAAAAATATAAAACATGATTGAAACAATTGTGCTTAAAGGGGACGCCATGAAAGCTTTTTTTATACTTTTCTTATTTCAAATACCTCTTCAGATTTTTGCTGCAGCCTCTGACCACCAAATTGGTGACGAGTTTGGTAAAACATTACTCAACCCCACAAACATCCTTGAAAACGATTTTATAAAACAGAACCCTTTTGCTCAAGATGTGGCAGAAGCCACTGCATGGCTGACCCACCCTGTCCATGGAGCTCTTAAAGAAAGAGATGAAAAAGAAATTCAAAAAATCCTTTGTCAAAAAAATCTTGGTCAAAATCATGAAACTTGTCAATCCATCCGCCCCAACCACGGTCGATACATCGGCTCAGCTCATCTTGTGGGTGAATTTTTAGGAAAACTGATCATGTTTACAAACTCTCACCTTATCCACGAAAAATTTTGTGGCTCTGTGACGATCCAGTTTGTTTTTCTTGATGGTGCACCAAAGGTCACTTGTAAAGAAGTTATCTTGCGAGAAGAGTCGCTTGATTTTGCTATGATTGTTGTAGATACCGATGATCTTAAACTCAAGGACACTTTGAGAAAAAAAGGGATCAATCTCAGTTATGATTCAGTCCCTAAAGTGGGCGACTCACTTTACACTATTGGTTTTAGTCACCACAATACCGTCAATGCCGACGACATTCTGGCTGGCCTTGATCCATTAAGAATATCACCTAACAAAGCCTTTCTTACCAAAGATGAGAACTGTAAAGTTATTTCTAATGATATCGAACTCATAAGAAATCCAAAAAAAGACACCGAAGTTTTTAAACCTCGCCATGCCTACTCATTTGCCACCGGCTGCGATGCCTTTTTAGCCGGAGATTGTGGCGCGATTTACATTAACGAAAAAACCAATGAACTTTTGGGCATGTATTGGACTGAAGGTGTTGAACCCAATGTTTCAGAAATAAGTTCTAAAAATCTTTGGACAAGTGCAACTTATGGTGTCCCATCATCCGAGATTAAACGAGTGATCATGGATAGTCCTTTGGCCCTAGAAGAAGATTATAAGGACCTCTTAGAAGCCATTTTTGAGTAATCTAAAATTGATGACCGATAGAACCCACAGAAAATTAGCCTTACAAAATTGATCGCTTAGATTATAAGGTTTTTTTTGCTAGGCTTTTTTCACTTCTATCTTTTAAATTCAAGAAAATAGATCAAACCACACTACTGAACAAAAGGGTGATTCAACACTCTTTGACATTGATTTGTAGTCAAAATATTTCTTCGAGTACCACCCATGCAAAGAGAAAGAATGTGGCCCGGCTCTGGAGTGTGGCTACTGAGACCCGTCAGTATGTGGCTGAGCTCGTGGGCTAAAACTGAATACTCAGCACCGTGACAATGATCCCCTGTTAACATCAAAGCTTCACTGGGCATCCAAACAGTATTTAAAACTTCTTTAGGATAAGAATAAGTCTCTGGAAAATCGTCAGCTAAGCCTCGCGCAAAGCCCGATTGTCTTTTGGTTTGCTTTCCCTCTTCAATGACTTTGCCGATAAAAAACACACGAACGTCATTAGAATTCCCGACAAGTTTAGAAATTTTAATTATTCCCCTAGGAATATCGGATTCAAGGGACTTATCAATAGTCCCATTAAGATCGTATGAAGAACTTAATTCCCATAGAATGTTCAAGCCACACTGTTTGAAAACTTCAAAAGCTTCTCCCATTTTTTTTTCGATCAAGTCAGGGGTCCAAACAGAATCACTGGCATAATAGACTTTGAGATTTAACGTTTTGCTGTCTTTAAGCTGGGCATCTATCCCGTAAGCTTGAATTGTTGTAAATATAACTGCGGCTATGAATAGTAGGGTTTTGATGCAAGTCATGAATCTAATATAGAAGACAAAAATGATAAGAAACCCCTATTTTTGTATTCGTGAAAAATCTTTATAAAACTCACAAATCATTGTCAGCAAATACACTACTCACTGATTAGAATCTTAAATTTCTATTTAATCTGTTCGTACAGTAAGATTAATTATTTCAACTCAGGCCAGAGCTTAATGCCCAAACCGAATAACTGATTTGACTGAAGGCTTGTGCAAAAGAAAGCCGGTCCATAAAATCCGGTTCAAGCCCCGTCTGTCGCCCCGCGAGCGCAAGCGAGCCAAACATCAGCCATTTTTTGAATTTGGGGAGCCTTTAGCGAACAGACTTCGTCTGAAAAAAAATGGGGCGACCGACGGGTGTCAGCCAACCCACTGATATCTCATCATAAAAAAATCCCTGTTACCAAATGTGACCTTATTTTCAGCATCTCTTGGTGAGCGACAAAACTTTGCCTGAAGTGTCTCCAGGAAGCTTAATTCCTAGCTCCTCGGTGGCTCCGCGCAAGTCCTGGCCACAAAGTCGCAGATAGCCTTGGGTGGTTTTTAGCTCAGAATGTCCCACAATGGCCATTACACGAGCCAGTGCCACACCATTCATCAGCATCTGCGTTATGAAGGTGGCTCGCAAATCATGGA
>CAYMBT010000268.1:0-3243 GCA_964388755.1 uncultured Pseudobdellovibrionaceae bacterium
CTCCAAATAGCAAGAATCCTATCGGACAAAGAAGTTAAATTAGTATTATATTCGAGGGTGATATTTTGTGCGTAACCTAACTGGGCACACTTTTCTAAAAGATCAAACTGGGCTTCGATCAGCAGGGGTTCGCCCCCAGCTAAATAAATTCTTTCAAGTTTTGGAAGGTGATTTTCTAAATCGGCCCAAAACTCAGGTTTTTGATGCCAAAGATAAGGGTCGTCGACAAGACTAATTTTACCGCTCTCATCAGAGGTAAATTGAAGAGTTCGATCAGCATCTTCAAAAGACTCAACACCCCATACACTTTTTTGTAAACCGTACCAACGATCACTCTCAGTGGGGCCGCACATGCGACATTGCAGGTTGCATTTGTTTCCGAAACGAAGGTCGACATAGAGTAAGGGACTTTCATGTTCTGTTATCCCACCATCGTGTTCGGTGCAGCTTTGAGCCTGTTCATAAGTGATGTTTTCTTTCCAAAGCTCTACTTCTGATATTCTACGGCTTATGAGGCCAGCATCTTCTTCTTTGTAGCAGCGGCCACATTCGGGATGACGTTCTCCCATCAACATATTCTTGCGAACATCTTTAATGAGCGGAGCATTTTGACCGTCAACAAAACGATCATTGGCCAAATTAAGCAGTCGACCAGATTCGTCTCTCAAAAGTCCCTTTTGATCGGCGCCATTGGCGTGGCAGCAGTAGCGCATGTCTCCGGTATTTCTTACGCTGAGGCTAATCCATGGAACTGGGCACCATGTGTGAGGTTGTTTGCTCTTCAGATCAGACTCCTAAAAATATTTTTATCAATTCTTTTTACCAGAATGAAAAATATGATAGTTTAATTATCTATGTATCTCAAGCTAGATGATATTAAAGAAATTCAATTGGATCATACGACGAGATGCAATCTGAGTTGTCCGCAGTGTGCCAGAACGGCAGACAACTGGGCCCAAGAGCCACACAATAAAAATATTGATTTGTCTGTCGAAGATTACAAAATCATTCTTGAGCCATTTCAAGCAAAAGCGATTAAGCTTTTTCATTGTGGAAACTACGGAGACGCTTTAGCCAGTCCTAATTTTGAGGATACTTTTAAGTTTTCTCTCAATTATAATCTGAGTCGAATCACAGTGGCGACCAATGGCTCACTAAGATCTCCAGACTGGTGGAGGCAATTTGCAAAGACTGGCGGAGATCAACTTCGCGTTACTTTTTCTATTGATGGTCTTTCAAAAACAAACGCTATTTATCGCATTGGTGCATCTTGGGACAAGATCATGGCCAATGCCAAGGCCTTCATTGATGCTGGGGGTTGGGCGCGATGGGACTTTATTGAGTTCCATCATAATTATCACGAAATTGAAGAAGCAAGACAACTTGCCAGTCAAATGGGCTTTAAAATATTTAATGTTAAATACACTGCACGTTTTGCAACCCTTGGTATCAAAACCGAAGACCTGGATGATGGATCACAACTGATTGATCGCAACACGAATGTGAATCAAGGGGATTTTGAAGAGGTTAAAAAAACCTATGGATCTTTTGATGAGTATGTCGAAAAGACGCCGATCAGTTGTAAAAGTATAAAAGAGAGTAAGGTCTTTATAGATATGCACATGAGACTGTGGCCGTGCTGCTGGTTTGGTGCGCCTCCGTATTTTAAAAGAAAGTCAAAGCAAGTTGAAAGCTTTCTACACCTTGAAAAGCTCTATGGATCGGGATTTAATAATCTTCGTGAAAAACGTTGGGATGTTTTGAATCATGAATTTTTTCAAGATTACTTATCAAAATCTTGGGATAGCCCTTCTGATAAATATAAAAGAATTTATACCTGTGGTCGCACCTGTGGACAAAAGTTTGAATTTAGCAGTGGCTACGGTAAGAATACGAATATCGAAGTGATTCAAAGTGGGGCTTTATGATATCTGACATAAAATCGACTGACCCTAAAGCCTTAGACATCATTTTTTTAACCCTTCCTCGCCTTGAACTTAGAGCTCCTATTACCGCACCAGCGTTATTAAAAGCCTGTGTAGAAAAGGCCGGATATCAGGCTTACTGCATGGATCTTAATTTAGATTTGTGGCATAGGGTGGATGTTTCTCAGCACGGTCATGTATGGTTTGATACTGACCTTACTTTTCGTCACGAAGATAAATTCGAACCGTTCTGGAACGAAATTGTTTTGCCCCATGCAATGAACTGGATTCACGAAATTAAGGTACTTAATCCTCGATGGGTTGGATTAACTATTTTTAGCCAGCGCAGTAAATGGATTAGCCACAAAATATGTTTACTCTTACGAGAAACTTTGCCGCAGATTAAAATAGTGACCGGCGGTCCATTTTCAGAATACGTGAGCCCCAAACTTTTTAACGAGGGTCTAGTCGACGCCTATGTTATTGGTGAGGGAGAAGTGCCGATTGTTGACATTCTTAATGGTCACTTTGATCGCCCAGGAATTAACGGTCACCCTCAAAATCAAAACAGTGACCTCAATGAAATCCCCATTCCCAACTATGATGACTTTAAATTTGATCAATATCCCAAAACATGGACTGACCCTAGAGAGCGAAATCCTAATAAAATGGGTTCAGAATTTATTTATATTACTGGCTCTAGGGGTTGTGTTCGTCGCTGTGAGTTTTGTGATATAGCCAGTATTTGGCCCAAGTATCGTTACCGCTCGGGTCAAAACATCGCCGAAGAGATGAGAATACAAAATAATAAATACGGTAGTAAAAGGTTTCTGTTTACCGATTCCCTTCTTAATGGTTCAGTCAGTCAGCTTAAAGAACTTTGTTTTAATCTCATCGAAATGAAAAATAAAGGTTTAATGGGACCTGTAAAATGGCAAGGTCAGTTTATAGCCCGGCCTGAAAAACAAATGCCAGAAGAAGTCTATAAGCTTATGAAAGAGGCGGGCTGTTTCTTTGTGAGTATCGGCGTTGAAAGTGGTTCCGAAAAAGTTCGCGACGACATGAAAAAAATGTTTGATAACCAGGCTCTTGATTTTACATTTAATGCTTGTGCAAAATACGGCATTGAGATGGCATGGCTTCTTTTAGTGGGTTACCCCACTGAAACCGAAGAAGATTTTGTTGAGACACTTCACTTATTAGAGAAGTACTCTTGGATCAACGATAAGGGTCTCGTCAGAAGTGTGGCCTTGGGACCGACCTTAGATATAGTGCCCGGCTCACCTCTTCACAATAAACAAAAAAGTATGAATATTAC
>CAYMBT010000269.1:0-3237 GCA_964388755.1 uncultured Pseudobdellovibrionaceae bacterium
TTTTTAAAAATAATTTCTAAAGAAATCGAACCCAATACAGGTGAAGTTGTTTTACCACCTAAAATGCGTCTCTCTATTCTTAAACAAAATCATGGCGCATTTAATGACCAGACAGTTTTACAGACTGTTCTCATGGGCAACCAAAGGCTTTTTAATATTATCACCGAAAAAGATCAGCTTTACTCAAAACCCGATTTCTCAGATGCAGACGGCATTAAAGCTTCAGAACTCGAAGCTGAGTTTGCTGAGCTTAATGGTTGGGAGGCTGACTCAGAAGCCAGTACAATGCTCGCAGAGCTCGGTATTCACCAGTCCATACATGACAAGCTGATGTCAGAACTTGATTCAGGGGATAAGGTCAAAGTTCTTTTAGCCCAGGCATTATTTGGTCAGCCTGACATTTTACTTTTGGATGAGCCCACCAACAACCTTGATTTGGTGGCCATCGAATGGCTTGAGAATTTTTTACTGAACTTTAAGAACACCGTTGTTGTGGTTTCCCATGATCGTCACTTTTTAAATACTGTTTGTTCTCATATGGCCGATATCGACTATAACAAAATCACGGTTTACACTGGTAATTACGAATTCTGGCGACAAGCCACTGAACTCAATCAAAAACTGAAAGCTGACCAAAACAAAAAAAGTGCTGATAAAGCCGAAGAACTCAAAAGTTTTATCGCGCGCTTTAGTGCCAACGCCTCAAAATCAAAACAAGCCTCATCTCGCCAAAAACAACTTGAAAAATTAGATCTTTCAGAAGTCCCCGTTTCATCGCGAAAAAGGCCATTTGTTGGCTTTAATCCCACTCGCGAACTGGGTAATGATTTTTTAACAGTGAAAGATCTTTCTAAAACCATAAACGGCGAAAAGATTTTAGATAAAATTAACTTTACACTCAATAAAAATGACAAAGTGGCTTTTTTAGCAAAAAACGATGTGGCCATCACTACCCTCTTCGAAATCCTTAATGGCGAAATGGAACCTGACTCTGGGACTTACGATTGGGGAATCACAACAAGCTTAAGTTATTTTCCAAAAGATAATTCTTCATTTTTTAAAAACTCGACCCATGACACTTTAGTGGATTGGCTCAGAGATTTCTCAACCGAAAAAGATGAGTCATTTTTAAGAGGCTTTTTAGGCAAAATGATTTTCAGTGGCGAAGACGCTCTTAAAAAACCAACGGTCCTCTCTGGTGGAGAGAAGGTTCGCTGTCTGTTCTCTAAAATGATGCTCAGTGGAGCCAATGTTATCATTCTTGACGGTCCCACAGCCCACTTAGACTTAGAAAGCATTTCTTCAGTCAACGATGGCGTCAGCCGTTTTCGCGGCGGCGTCCTTTTTACCTCTCACGACCACGAATTCATCCAAACCGTCGCCAACCGGATCATTGAAATCGACACCAAAGTCATCGCCGACGAATCCGTCACCTACGACGAATACCTCTCCCTCAAAAAAAAATCATAAGGTACCAAGTCCCTTTTCCGTAAAAATAAATTACTAATTCACTTTTTGAGGGAACATTGTGTACATATGAGAATAATCCCAAGAGGTTTCAAGAGATACTTCGGCAATAGGGTGTTGGCACATTTTAATTAGACTATACTTACGAAAAATGGACTTGATAAATAGGGCCAGAAGACTTGTGGGCTTATTGTGTTTACGGAAAAGGAACTTGGTACCTTAGTAAAAGTGGATAATGCGGGTGAATGTGTTGATTTGAAAAATGTGGACCAGGTGGTCGCCATAGGTTAGTGGAACGCGAAAGGCTATATCTGTTCCTTTTGTGAAATAGTAAGGTGTTTCTATGATTTCATTGGGTTTGTTGGGGTCAGATAGAAGAATGGTTTTTTTAACAGAATCCACTTTAAGTATAATTATGGCATGCCCTAATTCTGTTCCTGCTTCTTGAGGGTTTATCGGCCTTACAGAAACTATGGCCATAGTGTCACCTTTTAATTTTTGAACAAGCAAGTGAGGATAGAGTTCGCGCTGATACCGACCCACAGAAATATCCAAATGAGAGAACATCGAATCATACTGAGTTTTTTGAATCACTTCTGGGAGTAGAGTGGCCGAGATTTCGGCTAGAACTCGAACATCGGCCCCAAGCCGTGCGTCGACGCCTGTGTGCTCACTATAGGCTCTCACCACAAGTTCTGTAATTTCAGGGGCATTTCTTAAAAACTCTCGAAAATTACCCTCTTGGGCTGTCATGGCTCCCAGCAGGTTGGTCAAACAAGTTGAGGCACACAACCCACCATTGGGAACCAAAAGGCCTTTAGAATCCAACACGCCATCATTCTGATTAAGAAGCATGTTTCTTTGGGCTATTTCAACAAAGACTCGTGCCGATGTATGTTCAGGAAATTGCGTGACATCAAATAAAAGTGACCTTCGTAAAACCTGCTCGACAGGTGAGGGCATAGAAACAACACTCACTAAATTAAAGACATTATGACACTTTGGGGCACTCTGAGCAATCTGAGGCGCTATCAAGATAAAGTATAATAAGCTTTGTAAGTGTTTTGACATCTCTGTGAGAATCTATAGCAAAAGTAACTCCACAAAACGAATTATTGTTTTTATTGTAATACTTTTAGTTTTGCCAGAGGTTGATGATAAAGGCGTAGTCACGGGCCAGGTCATCCAGGGCCTTAAAACGGCCGGATTTTCCACCATGACCGGCTTCTAAATTTGTATCCAGTAAAATTGGATGAGGGCTGGTTGAAAAATCTCTGAGTTTTGCCACCCATTTTGCGGGCTCCCAGTACTGGACTTGGGAGTCATGATAACCCGTTGTCACAAGAAGATGGGGGTAAGGAAGCCTAGCTACGTTGTCGTAGGGCGAGTAGGATTTCATATAGTTATAATACTTTTTATCATTGGGGTTCCCCCACTCTTCATACTCTGATGTGGTCAGCGGCAAGGTTTCATCAAGCATAGTTGTTACTACATCAACAAACGGAACAGCCGCCACTACACCTTTAAAAAGTGTGGGACGCATATTAATCACTGCACCCATCAATAGCCCACCAGCACTGCCACCCATGGCAAAAATCCGATCTGAAGCTGTGTATTTTTGTTGGATCAAACCATCAGCCACATCAATAAAATCAGTAAAAGTGTTTTTCTTTTTTAAGTATTTACCGTCAAAATACCATTGACGACCCATAGTAGAGCTACCTCTGATGTGGGCAATGGCAAAAACAAAACCTCGATCAAGAAGACTGA
>CAYMBT010000270.1:0-3221 GCA_964388755.1 uncultured Pseudobdellovibrionaceae bacterium
TTAAAAAAAGAACCTCAAGACTTAAAAAATTTTTAATCTCAAGGTTAGGTCAAACCAAGAAACATAAAATCAAAAAACCTAAAATCAAAAAACCTAATCTTGCGGTGATTAACGGACTTAAGTCATAGAACTACGCAAAGAATACAGCTGATTATAGAAGTTGATCACTAGTCGGTAAAACAACTGATTTCAGAGAAACAGGCCGACTCCGATAAAATAAACGCCAGTCATCAATCGGAGATCCTATGCTACAAACAATTATTAACCTCATCACACTCGTTGCCATCATTAGCGTCATTGTAAAAATCGCTTAAATTTATAATCCCAATTTTTTGCGACTCCATCTTTTATGATGGAGTCTTAATCAATGGTCGAAGAAGTAGATTGAAAAAATTAAAATCTAATCCGTATTAAAGCTGATTCACCTTAAAACAATTTAAGTCTAAGAGTTTCAACTCTCTTATCAATAACATCTTGATCTTTATCAGCCGGCTGCCCCCACATCGGCGCTGGCCAAGCCTTATCATTTTTATACCGACAAATAATATGCAAATGAAACTGCTCAACAATATTCCCCAGCGCCCCAATATTCAATTTATCCGGCTTAAACAATTCAGAGAAAACAAGACTCACCTTATTCATCTCTAAGAGAAGTGTCTTTTGATCCTCCATCAAAAGCTCATGCCATTCCCGAATCCCATTACGCTGAGGCACGAGCACCACCCAAGGCACACTACTATCCGGCATTAAAAGTAAGGAAGAGAGCCCAAGCTCCCCAACAAAAACCAAATTATCCTTAAGCCCCTTATGCAACTCAAACATATCCACCCCATAAAAACGAAATCCAAATAAATGAGTCCAAAATAAATACCAAATTTTCATAACTTTTCTTATTCTTTTTTTAATTTTTCGTTGTTCTTATCTATTTGCGGCTCTGGCAAGCGTGACGCGCTCGCCCCCTTTTGGGGGCGATGCCAGCAAAGCAGGACGCTTTGACCAGCAAATAGATAAGAACAACGAAAAATTAAAAAAAGAATAAGAAAAGTTAAAAATTCCCAATGGCAAGACGAAGTCACTTTCGCGATCAAAGAGGCTGTTGGGGCCACCCAGTTTTCGGTCAAGTTTGTAACCGACTTCCACAACAAAAGCGCCAACAGGTGTGTCGTACCGTAAGCCCACACCAATGGCATCACGATAAGGATCACTGAGTTTGAATTCTCCAAGGTACACAGCTCCGCCATCATAAAAGAAGGCTCCACCCAAACTTCCCGATAAAGGAAAGCGGAGCTCAGATTTGAGCAGAAAGAATGTAGACTCATCACGGACAAACACATCATCAAAACGACATTCGTCTGTGGACTGACCAGCAGTGATCAGATTTTGTTTAAGACAAAGTTCACGTTTGCCCGGAACTGTCTCAGTGGTTCCGATTGAAAAACCACGGATACTTGTGCCGCCGAGAAAAAAGGATCTGACCCTGGGAACACCAGAATCTTCACGGCTACTGATGTTATTAAGATAACCACCACTGACAGAATTCACCCATATCCAACGTTTATTCTCGGTGAGAGGTATATAGTGGGTCGAAGAGAATGAAGCTTTATAATAATTAATTTCGTTACGACCATCCAGGCGTCGTCCCAATGGATCTAATCCAGCTACTGTTGGATTATCTCTTGAACTTCCAAGAATGGGATCAGCATATTCAATTTGAAATCTTGAATAGGAACCCTTAGTGGGTAAAAATTGATCATTGCGATAATCAAGTTCAAAAATGGGACCCGTTGAACCAATATTAATATTTTGGATGGTGGTAAAATCTCTTACAAAAAAGAATTCTTCATTGGCAAAACGCCAAACATTGTACGAAAAACGCATTCTTGTATTGATTTCTTTTTCTGTTGAAAAACGAATCTCATTATTTGAACGAATAGCCGAGTTAACGGCGATTAGCTCTGAGAGTTCTTGCTCTCTAATCAATGAAACCCGTCCGCGAAGTCGTGTTTTCATAAGGTAAGGTTCGTAATAACTCAGAGCCAGACGGTTTTGGATGTAGTTTACTTTTTCTTGGTAACGAATATCGGCTCGGGCACTGAGAGCACGACCCTTACCACCAAAATTATTATAAATCGCACCCACATAACCACGATAAATCAAAAAGCCTTCGTTCAAAAGACCAACGCCCGATGAAAACAGCCCTGGTTTACGCTCTTCGATTTCAATCAATATGGTTCGATCGGCTTTTGGACTTCCTTGTTCGGCAGACCTAATGCTGACTTTACCAAAAAGCCCGGTTTTCTCGAGCCGGTCAATTGAATTGGTCACTTTAGAGTAGGTGAGGACTTCATCGGTCGAAAAATCAAGCTCCCGAGTCACGACGTATTCACGGGTTTTTTGTAAACCTCTGACTTGGATGGCTTGAACTTTTATCTTTGGTCCCTCTTGCACTTGGTAAACAATATCCGCGTAAGGTTGACCTTTTTGATACTGAATAACAGAGGAATCAGGATTTTTAATACTGAACTCTAAAAAACCTTCTTCTTTATAAAAATCAGAAAGCTTATCAAAACTCTCTTCAACTTCTTTGATTAATAGTGGTTTGTTGGGTTCGATTTCTATGACATCTTTAAGCTCTAGATTGCTATAGGATTTTGAGCCACGAAAAAGAATTTGTCGTACATAGGTCAAAATACCTTCATCGATTTGAAGGGTTATTGTGGCATCATTTCTTTGATTAATATCAGTATTTAAAGAAACCAGCTCGGCCATCAAATAGCCTTCACGCCGCAGGTGATTCACCAATTCGTCAGCGGCGGTATTAAGGTCTTCTTTCACGTAGTAGAGATAATGGGACTGATTGGCGAGATATTTTTCAAAAAGCCCTTTGTAGTAGGATTTATCACGGGTTAATTTGCCTTGAATATCAATTTTACCAATTCTGACCCTTGCTCCTTCGTCAATATTAAAAACCAGTACTCTTTTTGAGAGTTCTGAAAAGTTATCTTCTGTGTAAGTGATTGTGATATTGGGGAATCCAGCTTTTTGATACAGCTTGATCATATTTTCAATCATCTCAGAGCTTGAATTATTGAGGTAAAGAAACTTTCCGTTAATTTGACTGGCTTTAATCAGATCAAAATGTGTAAACGCCTTATTGCCATGAAAAATCATTTCAAATTGGATGGGGTTAGAGACGGTAAAATTCAGTTTAACACGGGTTT
>CAYMBT010000271.1:0-3219 GCA_964388755.1 uncultured Pseudobdellovibrionaceae bacterium
CTTGAAATTCGTCCCCGTGTATTTCAGAAAACAATCTATTCCAAAATACATCTTCGTTTCGTTCAAGTTCGTCAATTCCTTTATCAAGTTTTCTAAAATCAAATGAGTATTCAGTTTTGTAATAAAACTCAAATGGGTTGTTTGGAAAATATTTTTTGAGTGCTGTTTTTAATCGAAAAGCCTCAAAATCCAAATCTGATTCGTGTTCTTCATAAAACTTGCTGTCATATTTAAAATGCAGGCAATTCTCCTTTGGTTGCGGAAGTGTAATTCCCTTGCTTTCTAGTTCATCAATTCTTCGTTTTAAATCTAAAATCAGCTGATCTTTGCTCTTAACAATAGCCACTTCTTCGATCTTTGCGATTTCTAAACGGTGCTCTAAATCTTTTTCTCTTTTTCGAACCCTTTGAAAATTGTTATCAATTTTTGATTTGTAATCTTCAATCTGTTGTTTAAATTCAACGATCTGCTTATCTTTGGTTTGATTGATCTTTTTAAGTAGGTCAATCTCTTGGACAGCTGTCAGAGACTGATCATTGAGTCGCGATTTCAGTGACTCGATACTGACGTAATACTCGTCGTTAATACGCTTAAAAGTTTCTGCCGCAGAACCCAGCTCTTCGTTTTCTTTTCTCAGCTTCATGATCTCTTCTTCAAGATCATTGATTTTTCTTTGGGCAATTCGTAAATGCTCTGATTGCTTTAACGTACCATCTATGCCAGAAATTGAAAATTCAGCCTCTTTTGGTATCTGTTGTTTTGTGGGAAGACCATAACTGACTCTAACCGCATCTTCTTGCTCTTGTTCTTGGTTTTTATTGAGAGCCTCTTCTTTAACCGGAGGCAAAATAAGTCTTAAAGTATTATTGTCTTTTTGTGAATTCACAGCCGTTTGGCTTTTTTCTTTGCTCAAACCTAAATCAATATCTTCGAGATCCAGATCAAGACCGGTGGATTGAATTTGAACCTCGCTGTCTTCATTGAGTTTCATATCCAATAAATCTTTAGAAAGATTATTTTTCTTTTTGCTCATCTCGCAATTTTTATCGGCAAATAACGAGAAAGACTGAATCTTTTTTAAATCAACTTTGACCTAGGTCGAGCCCCAAACACGGCTTAAGATCCCCATGGTTATTTCAACGGCTATTGAGCCATTGAATATGAGTACAGCAGCCTTATTCAACAGACCGACATTGGTCGGGTTTAAAGATAGAGAGCTCTTTTAAAGATGCCACGAAATATGCATCTTAATTGAATTCAGTTATTTTTTATTAATGTCTTCTTTAAGTTCTTTTCCAACTTTAAAGAAAGGGAGTTTTTTCTCTGGAACGTGAATGACTTCACCTGTTCTTGGATTTCGTCCCTGATAGGCGTCGTAAGCTTTATTGGTGAATGATCCAAAACCACGAATTTCAATGCGATCGTTTTTGAGAAGGGCTTCTACCATAGAGTCAAAAATGGTGTTCACCACAGTCTCGGCCTTCACACGGGTGATCCCAGACTTTTCGGAAATAAAATTGATTAAATCAGCTTTTGTCATCGCTACAACACCTTTAAATGACTTAGTTATTTACTAAATTATACCATCACTGACAATAAGACCAAGGGTTTTTAAAAAAAGCAAAAGACTTAAGGCTAGAATTGCTGAAAGTAGGCCCTAGAGGGTTCTAGAATCAGAAATGAGCATTAAGAAACCATGCGCTAATGAAGGGGGGGCAAGCCCGATGGTTCAGAGAGAATGGCTGTTTTTTTTAATTCTTGGCTAAAAACCCTGGGACTTCGGTGGAGTATGGACTCGTAAGCACTGAGAGTCTCGCTGATCATTTTTTTGGTATCAAACATATTGATGGCTTTATTTCGAGCATTTTCACCCATCACTTCTGCATGGATTTGTCCTAAAAAAAGTCCCATTAAAATCTGGGAGAGAGCGATGACATCAGCAGGCCGAATCAAATAACCATCAATACCATCTTCAACTAAGGTCGATAGGGCACTGACCTCAGAGCCTATAATAATTTTTTTCTGGATCATGGCTTCAAGAAGGTTTGGATCATAACCCGTGATACGTCCGCTCATATTGACGAAGACATCAGCCAAATCAATATAAGAAGATATTTCGTAATTTGGAACTTGCCCCACCATAATCACATGACTGCCTAAGGCAAGATTGAGCATTTCTAATTCGATCTCTTCAAAGGCTGGCCCATGACCCACAATGATCAAGCGGGCTGTGGGTTTTTTAATGGCGACAAGCTGAAATGCTTTAAGAACATTCACCACATCCATTTTTTCAATCATGTCTGATACGGTGACCACCACTTTTGAAGATCGGGGGATGTTGAGTTTAGTTTTAAGTTGCTCAGAGCCCTGGCGTTCAGAGAGATCTTGAATTTCAATTCCGTAGGGGATGCTATAGGTTTTATTTTCTGGATAAAGATAATATCGCTCAAGAGCTAGTTTTTGCTGCTGACTATGAACAAAAACACCATCCGCACTGGCCAGAAGAGCGCGATCTTTTAAAGAATAAGTCCTTAAAAAATGACGAACCACTTTGTAGGCGGTTTTAAGTTGAGAGCTTACGGTATTTTCTGCCATACCGATAATTGAAAACATTTCTGACATACTCGTCGCCGTCACATCATAAGCTGTCGCAATACCCAATTTTCTTTTTTGACTTCCAAGAAGGGTCGAAGCTGGTGTCAAACTATGAACCAAGTGAAAAGGATCTTTGCTATGAAGCTGCAAAAATTTCTGTTGAATTTTTTGCGGAAAAAGTTCTTTACGTAGTGGATTGGGGCCAGAAACAAAATAGGTTTTAATCCCTTCTTGTTCAACCTCTTGCACTCCGATGGTATTGTCCCAGGCTATGACACTCACCCGGTGGCCTGATCGAACAAGCCCTCGAGCAATGGGGGCAATAAAACCTCGAATAGGAGTTTGACCGATCACAGGAAAGCGATCAGCGATTAAACAAATATTTAAAGTTTCAGGGATTAAGTTTTTTCTCATTCTTCTTTGATCTTAGCAAATAAATCGCCGGGCTTTAAACCATTAAATGATGAATCTTTAAGGTTAGGGTAAAAAGTGTAAAACTACTGCAGAAGTTCAAGAATGCGGGGCAAGAGTCTTTTATTAGCCTCTGGTATATCTAACTTTTTAAGTTCTTCGGGTAAAACCCATTTTAACTCGTCATGATGAACGGACTTAGGCTCGCCTTTC
>CAYMBT010000272.1:0-2188 GCA_964388755.1 uncultured Pseudobdellovibrionaceae bacterium
CCACACTTGATCCACTTTAAGGCGAGCTTCTTGAGCAAACTCATCAGACCAGCGTTTAAACCAGTAACTGTAAGCCCCTAAGGCGTTCACATCCCCCTCTTTAAGATAACGAATGAGGCTCAGTAACATTTCTTGGCGATAATAACGGGGGGCCGACAGAATTGGATAATACTCGATGCGTTTATTATCCCTAAACTCAGATTGAAAGCCCCATTGGGGTGCTGAGATACAAGAAGTATTCAAAGTCAGGATCAGGCTTGAAAAAAGAGCAATAAAAAAGCCGCTTTTTGAGAGCGGCTTCTTAAAGAATTGAAATAAATAAAACGGATTAACGTTTTGAGAACTGAGAAGCTCTTCTGGCACCACGGAGACCGTATTTTTTACGCTCAACCATACGCGAGTCACGAGTAAGTAAACCGGCTTTTTTAAGAGTGCTTTGAAGTGTTTCGTCAAACTGAGTAAGAGCTCTTGAAATTCCATGTCGAATGGCTCCTGCTTGACCCGATTCACCACCACCACGAACGGTGATATTGATATCTAGTTTACCTTTTTGTTCGGTCAACTCAAGTGGGTAATTCATGTGAGCTTTAGAAGAGGGACGTTTAAGATATTCGTTCATCTCTTTTCCGTTGATGGTGATTTTACCATTGCCTGTGGATAAGAAAATACGAGCAGCACTGGTTTTTCTTCTTCCGGTAGCATAAAATATTTTAGCAGCGGCCATATTGTGTGATCTCCTTAAAGTCGACTATAGAACCTGAGGGTTTTGAGCTTGATGGGGATGTTCGCCACCGGCATAAAGTTTGAGTTTTGTGATCATTTGCTTACCAAGCTTTGTTTTTGGAAGCATACCAGAAACAGCATCTTCTAAAATAAAAGTCGGGTTCTTTTCTAACATTTCTTTGGCTGTTGTTTCTTTAAGAGATCCAAAGAAACGTGAGCGACGAAAGTATTTTTTATCGAGCCATTTGTTACCAGTCATAGTGACTTTATCGGCATTGATCACAACGACCATGTCGCCGGTATCAACAAACGGAGTATAAGTGGGCTTGTTTTTGCCAGAAAGAATCATGGCAATTTTTGATGAAAGTCGACCAACACTTTGGCCTTTAGCATCGACAAGAAACCACTGGCGGTTATTATCAACATCTTCTTTTTTTGCAATCCATGTTTTCATATGTTTCAACCTTGATAAAAATGAGAGTGAAAAGCTTTATAATTTTCGGCACTTATTGTCAAGGTCCTTGGGGTAGTTAACCTGGGCTAAAAATAAGCCTTGGGCCGGAGCCGGTGCGGGCACTAATTGTCTATTCTGACTGGATAAAATCCTTATCAGTTCTTGGGGAGGGGCCTTTTTTTCGTGCAGAGCAATAAGGGTGGCCATAATATTTCTCACCATTTGCTTTAAAAAGCCGCTGCCTTGGATCTTATAGGTGAGTAGGCCCTTTTGACCTTTAATCCACTGGCTTTGAAAGATTTCTCGAACCGGGGTCGAAACAAGGGTCCCCTTGGACTGAAAGCTTGAGAAATCATGGGTCCCGATCAAAAGCTTCGCCATTTCTTGTAAATACTCTATGTCCAGCGGCTTATGGATAGGCCAAGTGTAGCGATTGATAAAGGGATTGGGGCGAGGCCGATTGTAGATGCGGTAAATATAAGTCTTATCCACGGCCGAGATTTGGGCATGAAAGTCGCTGGGGGCCTCTTCGACTCTTTTAATAACCAAGTCAGAAGGGGTCATGCGCTGAAGTTTATATTTCAGTTTTGAAAGATCTCGAGTGTTTGGTAGGTCACAATGGGCCCATTGATTCAGGGCATGGACGCCGCGATCTGTGCGCCCTGATCCGATAACGGCGATGGGTTGATCATAGATTTGGGTGAGAATTTTTTCGAGCAGCCCTTGAAAGGTTTTGTCGGTTTGGGGTTGCTTTTGCCAACCCATAAAATCAGTGCCGTCGTAAGCTAAAAGCAAACGCACCCGCGTTTTTTGCGGATCAGAAGCCAAGGGCAAAGCCACCAGTGATCATATTTGAAGAAAAGTCTTTGCGACTATCAAGGCCAACAATTTGTTTATACTGCAAATCAAACCAACTTTGAGTGACACCATAATCAGACCGTAAATTGGTGTCGCCAACAAGCTTGGTTAAAGAGATCATTATCCCAGCGCTGGCTGAAACGGTTGGAGCCC
>CAYMBT010000272.1:2198-3212 GCA_964388755.1 uncultured Pseudobdellovibrionaceae bacterium
CGGGTGCTTTTACCGTCAGAGCGATTTTCAACAAACCCAAAGTAACCAGGGCCCGCTTCTATATAGGGAGTCAGGTATTGGACAGTCCAAATTTGAAACTTATATCCCACTGAAACCGTAGTGGGAAAAATAAAAAACTGAAAGCGCTCTTTTGGCTCAAAACCGACGTCTGTTGTAAATTGCCCAGCCCCTTCGGCACTGGTGAGGCCGACACCAAGCTTGACATAAAAATCGCTTATCAATTGCCAATCGTATTCAATGCCCACAAAAAACTGACTGCTGTTTGAGTAAATATCTCGGTAGGTGCGGCTCGAGTTACTTCGGCCACGAATATCGGGGGGGCCATAAACACCACCACGCAAATAAAAAGTATTTTTTGTAGCGTCTTCATCGGTGGAGTAAACGTAGGTTCCGTCAGCTTCTATTCGTGTGGGTTTTTCTCCGATCACATGATCGGTTTGAGTATTTTTACTTTTGGGTCGATAGTAATAGTTTCCCTCGTCATCGGCTTGAACAGGGGCTTCGACACCTTCTAGGGTTTTTGATTTTTGTGGTTTTTTTGTGTCGTAATAGTAGCTGCCATCAGAGCCAATTCTATAGGGTGCTTGAACACCATCGATCGGTGGGCGAGTTTGAGTCTTTTTTTCTGTGGAGTAAATATAGGCGCCGCGATTGTCTTTACGGATAGGGCGTTCCACATCGAGAATGGTTTTTCTTTGTGTTTTTGGATAAGGGTATTCGGGCTCCGGTGGAGTTTCTGAAAAAAGAAAAGCAGAGAGAAGAAAAAAAAGTTTTATCATCATCCACGTCTCGCTTTTCTAAAATAAAGAAGACCAAGCAATGACGTCAAAAGAGTCATTAATAGTAGTAAAGGATAGTGAAGACTAATATGGGCAATCCCCCACAAAGGCCAAAGAACTCTTTGGGTCCAAAGTTTTCGACTTTCACTGGCCCTGATCCAAGCGGCTACACGAGGACTGTGTTGGTAATAAAATTGGATGATCTTTTGGCCTA
>CAYMBT010000273.1:0-3209 GCA_964388755.1 uncultured Pseudobdellovibrionaceae bacterium
ATTTGGTAAAAATCGTCTTGAAGAAATTTTAAATGAAAATATTGTCTCTTTTATAGAAATGCAGATCGATGCCCATCTCTTGCGTCATTTTAATAAACACTACCCAAGATCTTTCTTGGCCCCCAGTGGTGTTGAACATCGTATTTATTATCAAGATTCTGAAGACCCTTATGTTGAGGTGCGACTGCAAGAACTTTTTGGATTAAGTATGACTCCTGTAATCGGTTTAAAAGCGGCGCCATTGGTTTTTAAATTGTTAGCCCCTAATTTTAGGGCCGTACAGGTGACAACTGACATCGCAGGGTTTTGGAAAAGATCTTATATTGATGTGAAAAAAGAACTTCGTGGCCGCTACCCAAAACACCCTTGGCCCGATGACCCATTGACAGCTTCTCCTATTGCCAAAGGGCAAAGAAGAAAATAGTTTGGGGTCCAATCTTTTTAATATAAGTACAAAAATCATGACTTTCAGAAACTTCCTAGACAAGCTATCTTCACTCCATGGTCAATAAAGCTCGATTATCACAACCAGAATTTGTCACCTTAATGGCCTTAATGACATCCCTTATTGCTTTAGCCATTGATAGTATGCTGCCGGGTTTTGATAAAATCAGTTTGGCCTTTGGCCTTCATTCAACGAACCAAGTTCAGTTGATCATAGCTGTTTTATTTTTAGGCTTTGGTTTTGGACAACTTATTTTTGGCCCCCTTTCTGATGTATACGGACGAAAGCTTCCCATATATTGGGGGCTAGCACTTTTTATGATTGGATCTATCCTTTCTGGTTTTGCAGAAAGTTTTGAACTTTTTTTAGCCGGGCGATTTTTGCAAGGTTTTGGCGGAGCTGCCCCTCGCATTGTCTCTATTGCACTGATTCGGGACGAGTACGTCGGAAATGCCATGGCTAAAATCACATCCCTAGTCATGTCCATTTTTATATTAGTGCCAGCCATTGCGCCAACACTAGGTCAGATCGTTCTTTATTTTGCAAGTTGGCGCCAAATTTTTATCCTTCTTTTTGTTGCTGCATTTTTAGTTTGGATTTGGTTTGGTTTAAGGCAACAAGAAACGCTATTGCCAGAGAAAAGAAAAAAATTAGCTTGGTTGTTTTTAAAAAAATCAGTTTTTGAGACTCTCAGTCAATCAACAACTGTGGCATGTATTATTGTTTCGGGTCTTGTGTTTGGTATTTTTATTGGCTATTTGGGGGCGGTTCAGGCGATTTTTAGTCAGTACTTTAGTGTGACAGGCATGTTTCCCCTTTATTTTGCAATTTTATCTCTTTCTATCGGTGGGGCCTCATTTTTTAATTCACAAATGGTGATGAAGTTAGGCATGCGAAAACTACTTCATCGCGCTTTATTGATGATGATTCTACTGTCGATTTTTTTTATAGTTATCCTTTCTCTATTTTCTATTGAAAATATTCCACTTTGGGCGTTTATGATCTATATGAGCCTGACATTTTTTTGTGTGGGCTTTCTTTTTGGTAATTTAAATGCTTTGGCCATGATTCCTCTGGGTCATATTGCTGGTGTTGGCTCGGCACTGCTTGGTTTTTTACAAAGTACACTTTCTGTGATCATTGGCGTATCTTTGGGTGGATACTTTCATGCCGATGTTAAAAATGTGGTATTTAGTTTTGGTGTGATTAGTTTTATAAGTCTTATTGTCATGCTCAATGATCAGCGAAAAATGAACACGGTCATTGTATCAATTTAGGAATACCTAGTTAAAATCCCATTCTAGAACAGTTTTGTAAGCGTTTCAAATTGATCCTATTTACTTTTAATGAACATTTATTCAATAAATTAAAATTTTATCTCAAAACCATACAGATTTAACTCTTAAGGCTTAAAGAGTTTTTGTGTATTTCCGATAAGTTACTTAACAGTTAACTAGGAAATACATGGCACGTTTTTGGTCGCTGACATTGGCTTCTTTTTTATTTTTGTCTTTGGATTTATCCGAAGCATCTGTTTTTACATATCAAGGTCAAATCATTCGTCCCGACGGACAAACTGTTGAATCTAATAACGTTGTTTTTAATGTCAGTATCCTATCTCCTGGGCCAGAAGCCTGCGTTCTTTATCAAGAAACACACACAAGAAATATGTCTAATTCCAATGGTATTTTTTCTGTGGTCGTCGGTGATGGATCTCGCTCAGGTGCTCAGTTCGAAGATGTTCAAACTATCGAGCAAGCTTTAAGCAATTCAGTGGGCACGGTCAATCCTGACGAGTGCTTGGTTGGTGGTTCCTACACAGCTGCTTCTGGTGATTCTAGAAAAATCAGAATCATGGTCACAGAAAACGGAAACACCTTTGTTATGCCTGATCAAACGATCACAAGTGTTCCCTATGCAGCCAGTGCCCAAAGTATTGATGGCCTTAATGTCAGCCAAATTTTAAGAACTGATGGTGTTGAACTGACCCAAGCTAACCTTGAAAATGTTTTTAGTGTTGGTAATTATCCAACCCTTGTCAGCCTTCTTGATGGAACAAACCCCCAATATGTTTCTTCTTCGCCAAGCAGTGACGTTGATCTTAACAACCAAAAAATCATCAATCTTGATCCACCGACTGCGCCAGGTGATGCCACTAATAAAAACTATGTGGATAGCACTGTGGGTGGAATGCCTGCTGACAGCGCTGGTATTGCAGGGCTCACAGTCGGAAACGCCGGTGAAGTTTTAGTTTGGGATGGTAGTCAATGGACGGCAGCCGCTCCAGCAGGGGACACCACTAAATTGCCTCTAGCTGGTGGAACAATGACTGGTGCCTTGAACATGGGTAACCAAGATATTACCAATGCCAATTCTGTGAGTGCCAATACAAACATCAGTGCCACCCAAAATATTTCGGCCGGTAATGATCTCAGTGCAGGTAATAATTTAAGCGTCACTAACGGTGTGACCGTCGGTGGTGGGATCGGTGTAGGAACTGGGATTAATTCTGGCGGCAACATCGTTTTACAATTACAAAACCAAGTTCGCTTTATGGATGCCACTGACACTAATTATGTGTCTTTACAATCGCCAGCCGTTGTTGCGGCCCCGGTGATTTTAGTATTACCTGACACAGCCGGTGCTCCGGGGCAAATTTTATCCACCGATGGAACAGGTCAGTTGAGTTGGGTGAATGATAATGCGCCTGTGACTTCTGTATTTACTAGAACCGGTGATGTGGTTGCAGCTAATGGTGATTACA
>CAYMBT010000274.1:0-3207 GCA_964388755.1 uncultured Pseudobdellovibrionaceae bacterium
AACATTAACAGCTTGGCCTAAGTAGAAAGGCAAACTCAAGTTCATTGATTGGCTTTTCTCCCAATGTTCGGTTGAGTTTTTGACAAAAAGATTTCCCTTGGTGACATCAACAAGAGCATAGGCCCCTATCAGCATTATAATTGAACCTATGAAGCTTGAGATCACAAGCTCCATAAGAGTCATTCCTTTTGAATTTTCTAAAATTTGATCTCTAGTCATCGTTATCATTCTCTGCAGCCTCGGCTGCGGCAAGGGCGGCTTCTGCAGCCGCCAATGCCGCTTGTGCCGCAGCAAGAGCTGCATCTGCAGCTGCTTTTGCATCGGCCGCGGCTTGTGTTGCGGCATCTTTAACAGCTCCCATTGAACTGGTCATACTAGCCGCAGAAGCTGTCGCTGCGTTTGCAGCACTGACAGCCGCCTGAGCAGAGCCAACGGCCGCTTGAGCACTACTCACAGAAGACGATGCAGAACTCACTGTGTTCCCTGGAGGACCAAGACTACCAACGGCGGCTTGTGCAGCATTTGTTGCAGCGGTGGCATTGGCCATATTGTTTGAGAATCCATTCATCTGGGCATCATTAGTTGTGGTCACATTTTGATTAATACTTTGAATGCTCTGCCCAGTGAGGGATGCCGCTTGCTGAGCTGCAGAGTATGAACCAAATTGAGCACCAGCCACTTCATAACCTTGTCCACCACCTGTATTACCACCTGATGAAAGAGGCCCCGGGTTTTGAAAAAATCCTTGGGATGAAATTCCAGAAGTATTGCCAATACTATCAAAAGCTATGGCACGAACTCCCATCATACATGTCGATGCAATATTTGCGTTGCTTGAAAACTCAACCGTTGTTTGATTATCAGTGATACTAAACCCGCTGGCCGAACCACAAATTCTGACTTGCTCACACGGAACCCAAGAACTATTTTCTTGCTGAGAAAATGAATAACTGCCTGAATTGTAGGTGCTGTAAGTGTACTGACAGGCCATAAATGTGCCGGGTCTAAAACCAGGTGCTAAACTGATTTGGGTTCCAAAGTTGGTGACGTTAATCAACGGAGGCGTAATCGTCGCTGGCTGTCGATCAAACTGAAACTTTGACTTATTGGTACAGGTCACTATTAATGATTCATTATCGTTTTGGCTGGCGGGTTTGTTGAGGCTGACATAAACATCCACCTCAAATCCGCGATCTGCCCTATAGTTTTGGGTGAGATTTGTAATATTTAAGGCGTCAGATTGAGGTGGCTCAACATTTCCGTATGGTCGAATTCTTAAATTGTTTTGGCAGGGTAAAATTTGTTCGGTATTTAAATTGTAAGGGCGAATACGAAGGAAGGCTTGGACAGAGTAACCAGCCGTGGCGTAATCCGCCATTGTGGGATTATCCAGCAATGCTCCTAGTCCATTACTGGGCTGAATCGCTAGACCTTGGGGCAGTATGCAGGCTTGATTAGAAAACGAATTATAAATGCTTTGTAGCATGTTCATTGAACTAAAAATGAGAAGGGGTGATTGTGTATTGTATCTTCCTAGTGAGCTATTCCACTGCATGATTCGTTGATTAGGAAAGCGGCGAGACATGAGCGGGGCACCTACACCGTGCTCAGCGATAACTCCGTTGGGGTTGAGATTAAAAGCCCCCCCATCGGTCTGCCAATTGGTATTAGAGAAAAGAACACTTGTTGATCTTATTGGTGCTCGATAGACACGGGTCTGCATCCCGTTTGACCTAATTTCGTTCATAATATTTTGAGCGATATCACGACAATTTTGTTGGGGCACTAAGCCCTTTCTTGGGCCTTGATAAATATTAAGAAACGCAGGAGCCGAAATTAAAAAACAAACTGTCAACAGCAAGACTGAAATCACGACTGTGACCAAAGTTTCGCCTCTTTGATTTTTAAGCGACGACATTAAAGCTGTCATGGATTTTCCCCTTAATACTATGGTACCATAATAAAAAGATTGATCTATTTTTTTTGTTTGAATGATTGTATTAATTTGAGACAATATCATCAAAAGGATTCTATGAAAAATCGACCCTTATTTTTTAAAAGAAAACTCTTTATCGACTCATCCATTCAAACACCAATTCTTATTTACTCCTTGAGTATTGCAACTGTGGGTGTCGTCTTAGCCTCTTTTTTCTCGACTCTGTGGGCACAGCAAGTGGCTAGCGGCAAAATGACCGAGCTCAATTGGTTCTCCATTTGGCTGGGTTCTTTATTTTGCTATGCCATAATGCTCATCATCGGCCTTTATGTCAGTAACCGCGTGGCAGGCCCCCTTCATCGATTACAAGAGCATATGGATTCGGTTCTTAAAGGTGAGAATCCTGCACCGTTGGTTCCGCGTAAAGATGACTTCATTAACAAAGATTTGATTGCTAAATATAACCAACTGATCAAAGAGTTTGTTAAAACTAAATAACTAAGGAACACAATGATTAAATCAATTGCAAAAAAAATTCTTCCCTCACCTCTTTGGGCCTATTTACGCTCCCAAAAAATATCAAATCTCACTCAGTCTTTTAAACAAGAAGTCAGACAAGGTCATTACTGTGGTCATTCACTTTTAGTTTCAATTCAAGATCCACTGGCATCGGGTTGGTACAATAAAGACTGGGACAAATTAAAAGAGATCATTTTTCTTAAAAATTATCGATTAAAAACAGGTGCCAAGGTCTTTGATCTCGGCGCCCATCAGTCTGTTGTTGCGATGGTCCTATCCAAAGAAGTGGGTCCCACAGGCCAGGTCTTGGCCGTTGAAGCTCATCTTCACAATCACCAGGTGGGTGTTAAAAATAAAGAACTCAACAAGCTTGAGCAATTAATACTTGAACATGGCGCTGTCGCCGAGAAATCAGGTCAAATCGATTTTAGTGATGATCTTAATGGAGCTGTTAAAAATAAAACGACCACAAGTCTTTCGCAGACAGTGAATTCATATTCAATCAACGACTTGATTCAGAAGTTTTTTTTACCCGATGTTATTTTTATGGACATCGAAGGCTTTGAGGCCCATGCACTCAAAGGCGCAAGCCTTGCTCTTTCTGAAAACGTAGATTGGTTTATTGAGGTTCATGGACCAGACCGCATTGGACGCTTTGGGGCCAAAGTCGAAGACGTTTTAAAGCATTTTAAAAACGATCAGTTTGATCTTTTTATGGCGGCAGATGATGATCAAGACTTTAAAGAGTTTCA
>CAYMBT010000275.1:0-3192 GCA_964388755.1 uncultured Pseudobdellovibrionaceae bacterium
CCTGGGCCACACCCTTTGGAATTTTGCCCTGTTTTTTATTTGTCTTTTAGGGGCTTCTTTTTATGCCCAGTTTTATTTTTCAAACAGTCGCGAGAAAAGGTTTTCACCCATTCTTTTAGTCACTATTTTGAGTGCTGTGATTTTAGGGATTTCGTCGGGTTTTATTTTTTCCCAAAAAGAAAGTGTAAAACCTTTGCAGCAAAAAATTCTGTTTCAAAACGCTCGTTTAAGTACAGAAATATCTTATTCAAATGATGATTTAATCTTTAATAAAATCCACCAAAATCCAGAAACCTTTTTGTACGAATTTAAATCTAAGACCCATAAAAAGAATCGCTTTATCATATCTGTTAGAGACCTTGATGATGACGAGAAAACCCAAGAGCTAAGATTCAAAAAAGTCACCCAAAAAGAAAACAGAAATTTGTTGTCACAAACCCAAGAAACCATCAGTGGTTTTGAGTTTCAGCAATGGATTTACATTGAAGAGAAACAATTTTTTATTTTAAAAGAGTTCATCTGCCAGGGGCAAATCTTTCAGCTCTCAATCGGCCAAGATTTAAAAAGCCTAGATCATATCAAAGAAATTTTAGATATCTTTGCTCAAACTATTGAGAGCCTCAAATTCAATTGTTTAGGATCAGAGTTCTAAAAAAATATAAAAACTATAAAAAGTCTTTCAAAGTTTCTTTAAGCTCTGTGTATTTTTTTTGTCCAAAACCATCAGTTTCGTCAATCCCTAGGTGGCTCAGGGGCGGTAAGGGTAAGCGCTGAGGGGAAATCACAACTTTTGTTGTTTGGTAACCGGCTTTGTTCACCAAATAAAAAAGTTCTTCGATGGCCTCGTCCCCAATAGGTATACAACCGATGGTTTTATTTTTACCGTGGATAAAAATGTCACCGCCCAGATCTTTGATGTTTTTTTCTTTTCCCCTTTGCCGATCAAGCTCATTGGGATAATTGATGCCAATCGAGAGATAATATTGACTAAAAGGGTTCATGCGATCCACTTTATAAAGACCTTCTGGAATCTGGCGATCGCCCTGTCGATTTTTAGGACCCAGCCGCCCAGAAAAAGCTGTGAAGGGGTAGGTTTTAAGTTTCTTTTTTAGTGGGCTCGTCATCCACACTTCAAGAATGCGCTCTTGTTTATAGACCACCAGGGTCAGTTGAGTGCTCTTATCAACGGGCCAAGAATCAAGAATACTTTTTAGACGTGTTTCAACTTTACTTTTGAAATTAAGAATCTTTTTTTCAACGGGGTTGATTTGTTTGATTTGAGCCGGCAATGGTATTGAAAATGATAAGATGAAATAAAAGAAGAAAAAGTTAAAAAGTAGGGTGGATTTTATAATTTTATTAAAATAATTCATCACATTTTCTTAGACAAAGGTTCAAGCATTCTTACGCCATAAGCAATCTCATGACCTCGCTTTTGATGACGGACTACTTCGCCGGTGAATTCAATCTGGTGGGCCGAGAGATGACCAATCTTACCTGTTAAGATCTCACCCACTTCAAGGATATTGCTTGATCTTGTGTCTTCAAGAATCAGCATGCCAAATTCGTTATAGTTCAAAGTTTGAAACTGTGAATAGCCCCCATCCCTAAAAATAAAAACGGGTATTGAGCCTTTAAAACGTTTTGCCACCCTAGAGATCTGGGGATCTTCTTTAAGGTAAATATGGGGGATCTCTTGTTTGGCTTGAACTTGATAGATTTTATTGGATGGTAGCTCGATAGCAGAAAGTGCCCCATTGAAAACACATCCTGTATCTAAATTGATCCTATTTTTTTTAATTTCAACATCAACTGAAGGAGTGTGTCCGTGGACAATAATTTTCTCCCAAGGAAAGCTGCTCTCTAAAAAAGTGTGCCTAATCCATAGTAATTCGTTGTAATAAATTTCTGGCACCATTTGTTTAAGTTTAACGTCAGGTACTCCGGCATGGACAAAAAAATAGTCTTCGGTTTCATGAAAGAGTTTTAATTCTTTTAAAAACTCCATATGGCTGTCTGGAACAATATAATCGTTACCGTGAGTGACGTAACTGGCTAAAGTCGCACTGCCACCATTTAAAATAAAAAAGCCAGCTAAAGACGAACTGGGATCCTTAAAGAATTCAATCATCATAGATTCATGATTGCCAAGTAATGCAGTCACATTGTGGGTTTGTTTAAGATCAATTATGGTTTGGATCACTTCATTGGAATGGGGCCCACGATCCACATAATCACCAAGAAATACAATTTCAGAATCATCGGTTAAAGGAAGCTTATTGATTAATTCTTTAAGTTCTGTGGCGCAGCCGTGAATATCGCCAATGGCAAAAATAGAACCCTTATGACTCATCTTTTAATTTTAGCAGATGACTCTTTTAAGTCATCTGCAATATTTTTTGGATCAAATAAGTCTAGTTGTAGGGCTTGTAAAAACCAAGTTTTGCCCTTGAATTCTACATTGTAGAATCAGTATCAAAAAGCCTTTCTTCATCAAAAACAACTCTTTCTGGGTTGGTCACCTTAAGTTGATTCAGAAGTTTGTTTTCTTCACGAGAGCAAACCGAAACTTGGTAAGATCCAAAGTCGCAACTGAGACTAAAGACATAAATAAACTTACCCATTTTCTCTGGATCGTCATTAAGTTCACAGGTATCAGCAGAACCTTCTGTTTTAATCACATTCTGCACATCGCAACCATTGCTGGCTGGCCCTCGGGTAAATTTAGACTGCACATGTCCCGGAAGACTTCTTCGAACACTCTCTTGGATGCTTTGAGCATTCCAAAAAACTTGTGTCACACGACTCGCCTCAGATTTATTAATTGGTAGAGCATCAAAAGCTGAAGATTCTGGATCTGATTGAGCAGCAAGAGTCCAAGGGTAAATCACAAAGAGCACGAACGTTATCAGGATATTCTTCATTTCTAACCACCTTAGCATGGGTTTACTCTTTCTATGTTACTGGAATCACAACACAAATCAAAGATCCAAGATGAGATTTTTCAATTTTCTTTATGAATAAAAGACGAACTTTTTGACACTTTTTTTGAATTTTTTAAAAAATGAAAAGGTTGTGGGCAAAATTTCATTCGTTTTATTTTTTGGTTTTTATTTTCACGTGTTCCCATGAATTGAGAACGCGGGCTCCTGCCCTCGCTGGAGTCGCCTGCGGCGAGCGCATCCGCTCTCC
>CAYMBT010000276.1:0-3186 GCA_964388755.1 uncultured Pseudobdellovibrionaceae bacterium
CAATAAAAATCTTTATCTTTTTAAAGATCTTTTCGAACAAGATCCTATCTTTAAAACTGAAATGGAAGCCATTATGTCAGATATGAACTCAACCCATGAGCACCTCTCTTTCTGTCTTAAATCGACTTTGATTAATTATAAAAAAAGACAATTACAAAAACCTATTAGTGAGCCTTTACCCACCGAGGTTGAAAGCCAGTGGATGGATTCTTTGGCTCCTGTCCTTGAATGAGTTGATTTCAATGAAACAATCCCTATAATTAAATAAAAAGAGGTGTATTATTATGACTATTTTGAACCGTCGAAAAGATGTGATCGTTATTGTTGGTGCTATCGCCGTCTATTTTGCCTTTAGGTCTATCAACCCCGTTGGCCTATTTTTAAATTATCAAAGAAAACAAGATCACATTGAAGAATGTATGAAGGTGGTTAAGTCAGCCAACGAACAGCTCAAGTTTCTTTACAGTATTTTTAGTATTCCTGAAGATAAAATGGAAATCATGATGAACGAGATCGCCAAAGAAAGTTGCGATTGTATGATCGACTCTGCCGGTGATAATGACATTAACGTTTACATCAATAACCCAGACAACAATCCGGCTCTTAAAAAGTGTAGTGAAGAGGCCAGCAAAAAAGCCTTCGCCAAATATTCACCCAAAGATGAAGACTTAAAAGATTCATCGACCGATCCCCAAGAAGAGACAGATCAACAAGCCAGCCCTGAAGAAGAAGTGCAATAGTCTGTAGCGCGCAAAAAAATTATAGATTAGGAAGATCAGTCAGTAGAGTTCTCAGCCAACTGCCAACATGGCCCGAGTAAAAAATAGCCCAATAATAGAGAACAAATCTTGGGATTCTAAATAAACAAGCGACTACCGTGGTTTTAAAAGGAATTTTTAAGATCCCTGCTAACCAACAGGTCAAAGAAAAAGGTAAAGGTGTTAAAGCACCAAGAATGAGAATCCAAAAACCAAATTTTTTGATGGATTCTCGGTGTTGATCCTCACCAAAATAAACCATATAGCGTTGGATAAATTTAAGATTGTGAAGGCGTGTTCCAATCATCCATCCAACAACTCCTGCACAGGTCGAAAGAAGACCTAGAAATGGAACATAGATAAACCATTTTTCGTGCATATCACTTTTGCCGATAAAAAAAAGTGCAGCATCAGGGGGAATGGGTGAGACGATCAGATCGGCAAAGAAAACAATAAGACTGATCCCTAAAAAACCAAACTCTTTGGTCAGCCAATCTGAGGTTGTCCGAATTTGGGGTTCAAAACTTAAGGCCAATATAAAAATAAGACCTATTAATATAAGGAGGAAGATCAGACCCCGAACCAAATGTTTTCTAAAAAGCTTTTTAAGTTCAGGATTATTTAAATCGTCCCATTCGCCCACTTTAAAAATCTCCATCCACTTGCATCAGAAGTCACAATACCCGAGAGGATTAATCTATCACTAAGGTGACAAAAATTGCAGTCAGTAAGAGTTACAAAGCCAAAAAAAGGCACCAAAAACCCAAACTCCTGACCCAGTGCAAGTGAAATCAGTATCTTATGGGGGGTTCCAATTTGGGACACTTATTGCTCTATGTTGGGGTACGGAGGATTATTTTATGAAAACCCGCATATGGTCGATGAAATTGCTGTCAGTACTTGTGATCACGATCGTGCTCAATCTTATTGCTTGTTCGAGAGCTTCGTTTGAAGCCACAGACACAACTGTGAGACAAAATACTCCACAGCCCGATAATCCAACAAATCCTTTTGATAATCCTAATAGTGGTGACCCCTTTGATTGTACAAACAATAACTCGGCGGCCTGCGATACAGATGATACGGGTTTTAATCCCTATTTACCGCCGCTGAATTTCACTCCACCACAATGTGAAGTGACCCCCATCAGTGGGTCCGTATGTTTTAGCAGCCGTTTTGCCAATGCCACACAAAACAGTATTGATGGCGTTCAAGTTTGGCTAGTTGTTGATTCTTCTGAGTCCTTTGATGACGAGCGTTTAGCTGTAGCTAATGCTGTGACCAGTGGATTTTTAGCAAGCCTAAGACGTCAAGTCCCTGTCACTATTTCTGTGATTGTGGGTCATGCGCCCAGTTCTGCTTACCGCGGATTTCGATCATCGGCTCCATCTGTGAATCCCGAAATTTTTTATCGCCACAGTAGCGAGCCCGTGAGTATTACTCTTCTTCCTAATATGTCAGCCTCCCAAGCTCAGGCTGCAAAAAATCAATTGCTCTCAAAAGTGGGCGCGAATATGCAAGAAAGTCCCATTTCTTTAGCCAAAAGAGATCGCGGTTCTGTAGACGGTATGTCTTGGGAATTAGGTGGTCCTCACTCTGGATCTGATGAACTTGGTTTAAGAAATCTTTATGATGCTATGGCCAGAACATCACTGTCTGCAAACAACGCATGGGTGGTTTTATTTCTTTCTGATGAAAATGACGTTTGCACACCTTTTGTTGAAAATGGTCGTTATGTTTATTCTCACCGTGATGAAGAAGAGATGTTTTATCGCTACTGCAGTGGAATCAATATTGATTCAGTATTTAGTCGTATCGTGAACTACGCTGGCAGCCGTCCTTTTGCTCTGGGTGCTCTAGTTTATACTGGGCAAGCTGCTATTCCTTCAGGAATCCAACACAGTGTTGGTAAGGGTTACACCAATGTGGTGGCTCGTGCAGGTCGCTCTGGAATCATGGTTGATCTTGCTTCTCGAAGTGTGATTGGTCTTCAAACAGTGGCCGATCGCTTGGTTCAAGGTGCTGCGAATGTGACCAATGAATCAGTGGGTCTTCATAGCCAATTTCCAATTTATGATCAAAACAAACAACGCCTTAATATTTCTCAGCTTGCCACTTTTAATCCTGGAGATGGCGACAGAGTTGACCTTCAAGTTTTTGTGGATGGCGTTCAAGTGGGTTATACCCTTGATACAGTGAACAGTTTAGTTCGTCCCAGTCGTTTGGGTGCCAATGTTGAACTCAGATACTGCCTGAAAAGATAATTATTATTCTAAAGCGCTCTCTTCAATGGGCGCTTTTATATTTCTTTGAATATTAAATTCAACCCTACGATTCAGCGCACGACCTTGATAATTTCCGTTATCAGCAATGGGCTCTCTTTCTCCGCGTCCAATGGGCTTAATTTTACTGTGGTGTTCTGCGGGTA
>CAYMBT010000277.1:0-3182 GCA_964388755.1 uncultured Pseudobdellovibrionaceae bacterium
CTGTTGATAATATGAACGATTTTACAGATGGTAGTGCATGTATCAATTCAACGACTTTTAACATTTCAACAGATAATACAGAAACTTGTGGCAGCATCACTGGCGTTTTAGCATCGACATTCACAGTTGATGTTGAAGGCGGAGTTGGTACAGATAGCGCCTACATCCTTGGTCGTGATGAAACAAGCACAATACAGTTTGATAGTCTTACAAATATTCTGACAGCGGCACTGGCTGACTAATAAAAAAAATCAAAATGATTATTATTTTTAAGGGCTTCATTTGAAGCCCTTTTCTTTTTTTAAGGTGTGTGTCCCACTTCAAAGACAAAGCTAAATCTTTTTAGAGATTGGACAGATTTTTTAGTTGCTCTAAAGTTTTCTCGATAGCCGAAGTGAGCTTGTCATTGATCAGTGAACCATGGATGAGCACTAAACCTTGCATTGCGTTTGTATCTTCATTGGGTGAAGTCTGAGTTTCTAAAGGATGATCCCAGCGACAAAGGCTTGTGGCTTCTAGTAAATTACTTTGGCCTGGTCCGCGAATAGGTATATTTAAATTCTCTGCCAAAAGTTCGATAAAGGCCGACCCATCATGATCTTTGACAACAATCACGGCTCGGTCAAACAAACGATGGGACACTGGCTTTTCACTCAACCAAGACGTAAGACCATCAGGCAAATGACTTTCAAATTGGGTGATGGCTTCTTGAAATGTAGGATCTATTTTTTGAAGCTCTAAACTTATGTTTTTAAAGTCTCGATCAAAATCCCAATTTAAATTTTCGACCATCAATGGACTGATCACAGTTTTTTCGCCCAAAAAAACCAGGGTGTAGTTTTCGTTGAGGGTTGCGATAATCACATCAAGGTCAGAGAGCTTTTGGATAAAAGTTTTGTTAAAACGAAAAAGATGGTGGGCGATATGAATTTTAAAAATTTTGCTTGAAGTGAGTTTTTTTAAAATCTCTATATGATCATAAAGCTGGGCCGTGACCGAATCATCAAGATCGTGGATAAACCCAAGGACCTGTTTTTCTTCTTGGACTAAATCCTCTTCAAAATCTTTTTTAAAACGCACACCAAGACGCGAGAGTTCAAACTCGGTGGACTTAACATGATCCCCGAGCCCCATAAGGGCCACCATCTTTTTTTTATGGGAGAGTCGTAAATGAAGACTTAAACAAATATCAAGGAGTGCCAACTTTGTATTGGGATAAACAAAAACTTTAGATTCTGAGCCCAATTGATTTTGGACAGCTTCATTGAGTTTTCGCCAAACAAGGCCTGGACTAGAATTGATTCGCATAAAAATATTCTAACCCCATCAAACTTAAAAGACCAAGTCCTCTTTGGGTTAGAATTTTTTTTAGATACCAAGCTGATGACGTTCTTGATCATCAACCACAGAGGGGATGCCTTGACCTGAATTAAGATTGGGCCTGAAAGCCAGGTGTTTAATGTCGTAAACAAAATTATCACCATTCACACCCGGGGTCTGCCATTCTGGACCCATACGAATGGCGTCCACTGGACAAGCCTCTTCGCAAAAACCACAAAATACACAGCGAAGCATGTCGATTTCGTAATTGATGGGATACTTTTCAACTGTTGGATCTTCGTCTTCAGAGGCCACAATAGTGATACAATCTGCAGGACAAGCCGTTGCACAAAGCATACAGGCTGTGCAACGAATCTCGCCGTCGGCTTTGACAGTCAGAACGTGATTGCCTTTAAAGCGCGGAGAATAAACATACTTCTCTTCGGGGTAATTCAGGGTCGCCATTCTTTTTTTATTAAAAAGATTTTTAAGCATCACCACAAAGGTGAAAAGCATTCCAGAAAGAATCCCTGGTAGATACCAAACCCGAGAAATCTTTGGTGGTTGAACACGGATAATACTCATAACTGACCTCGTAAATGGACAAACTCATTTTGAACGCGACCGACCTCATCCACCTGATCCAGGTGCACGGGTTGACCATCAAGGATACGAGCCATTTCGCTTATAGAAAGAGCGTGCTCCACAAAAAGTTCTACTTTTTCAAAACGTTGCTCTTTGCCTTCAAAGTTAACAAATGTCCCTGACTTTTCGGCAAATGTTTTGACTGGAAAGAAATATGTCGATGGATGACCCATGTTTTCGACCTCAGGCATAAGGCCTGCTGAGAGCCAAACCACATTTTGAGCTTTATTAAACAACTGAGACTTTTGATGAATATCATCGTAGACCCATTGGTTCTCTGGCCCAGCAACAACCACATAATCAAAACTTGAAAAATCACTATCAAGATTTTTAGCTTTCACACCGAGCTTCTCAAAAGTCTTTCTTAAACCATTGGTGTTTGGATTTTTATCTCCACGGATCAGAAGGCCATCAAATTCTTTTTCTTTTTCGGGGTGATTTTGCCAGTGGTAAATGCTGTCTTTACCAAATTGCTTGGTAAAATAAGTCAGCAAGGTTTCATACTCTTCAACGGAGTATTGACCGGTTAAAACAAGGGCGACTTTTTTTGTTTTTTCAATTTTTAGTTTTAACTCTTGCAACATCTCTAGAGTTTCGCGCGAGTCGATTTTACCTTGGTTGATGTGTCGGGCTTCGATCAAACGATTTTGTCTTTTTAGGGCTTTTTTATGATCGCGATCACCCACAAAATCAGTCACAGTCACATTGGTGGCTTTATAAATCTCGCGTCCATGATCGCACATCCAGTAACTATTCACTTCAGAGTGACGAGGCTTCACGCGCCACATGCCCTCTTTGTTGTAATAAACATCGATCGAGCAACCGGTTGAACAACCGGTACAAACAGATGGCTTATCTGATAAAAACCAAACCCGTTGACGAAAACGAAAATCTTTAGAAGTGAGGGCGCCCACAGGACAAATATCAACTGTGTTCACAGCATAAGGATTATTCAGTGGTCGGCCAGCGTAGGTGCCAATTTCAGAATGGTCACCGCGGTTAAAAATTCCCAGTTCATTGGTTTTAGAAACCTCTTCGGTAAATCGAACACAGCGCGAACAAAGAATACAGCGCTCAGAATCTAGAACGATTTTGTCTCCAAGATCCACCACTTTATTTTTTTTGACTTTCTCTTGGCCCATTTCAGAATCGTATTGACCAAATTTCATATATTGATCTTGCAGACCGCACTCACCAGCTTGGTCACAGATCGGACA
>CAYMBT010000278.1:0-3125 GCA_964388755.1 uncultured Pseudobdellovibrionaceae bacterium
AACGTCATTACTGATGAACTCAGTTATGTCGAAGCCCTAGAAAATCAAGGTTACAAAGTCACCATCCTTCCACGTCCAAAACGGGGATACGAGACCTACGTCAATTCTTTGATCACTAATGGCACTGTATTTGTACCAGTCTTCAATCAAGGCACTGATGATGAAGTTTTAAAAATTTACGAAAGTTTTGGATTAAAGGCCATCGGTCTTAATTCTGTGACGTTATCCAACGATGGTTTAGGTTCACTTCATTGTATTACAATGACTTATCCATCCCAACCTTTGAGTGAATTGATCAAAAATATAGGGGCTAGCACTCTTTGATAACGGATCTAATCAATCTCAATGGCCTAAATAGATAATCCCTCGCTTTATGAGGAGGGATTTCTATAGGTCTAAAAGATTTTTAAAAAAATTTAAAATCGGGCACCCAAGACTTACCCTAGACGGATTGATTTTTTATCAGTAAAAATAAAGGGTGAAAAAACGTAATGTAGTTATAGCGGGTGGTGGTACTGGTGGTCATATTTATCCAGGGATTGCCCTCGCTGAAAAGTTAAAGCTCACCCATCCCCATATCCAAGTGCATTTTGTGGGGGCTGTAGGTGGCCTTGAAGAATCAATTGTTCCCCGTCACGGCTACCCCCTTCATTTGCTCAAAGTCGGACGACTCCATAAAAGTGTGGGGCTCTTTCAAAGATTAAAAACTCTTTTGACTTTACCTGTTTCTTTTCTTCAATCTTTTTTACTGTATCTTAAACTTAAGCCCCTTTGGGTTTTAGGGGTGGGTGGTTTTGCCTCTGGCCCCTTTGTTTTTGTTTCATCACTATTGGGTGCAAAGACAGCCCTTCTTGAGCCCAACGCCATGCCAGGGCTTGCCAATCGTCTTTTGGCAAGGCTTGTGAATAAATGTTTTTTAGTTTTTAAAGAAGCCAAAGTCTATTTTCCAGAAAAAAAAGTTAAAGTCGTCGGGCTTCCCGTGCGTCTTGGTAAACAAAAACCTAATGTGACTTATGATGGTTCCTCTCCTTTTAAAATTTTAATTTTTGGTGGAAGTCAGGGTGCAAGAGCTGTTAACAATGCCATTGGCGAATGGATTGAAAGCCTTGGGCCTTCGTCAAAAGATTATAAAATCTTTCATCAGATCGGAAGTCGAGATTTTCATATTTGGCAGAAGCGCTACGGCAATAAGTACCAAACCTTTCTTGAATACGCCGAGTACATCCACAATATGCCCGAAAAACTCAACTGGGCTGATTTCATCATTTGCCGAGCGGGGATTGGAACTGTGGCAGAAATTGCCATGAGTTCTAAACCAGCCCTTTTTATTCCACTACCCACAGCGGCCGACAATCATCAGGTTAAAAATGCCGAATCTTTAGTGAAAATGGGCGCTGCCCTTATGATTGAAGAAAGGGATATGAACTTAACTGCGCTCCATCAAATGATTACCGATGTTAAAAATCATCCCGCAAAACTTAAAACAATGACTCAGCCTCTTGCCGCTATGGATTACTCTTCAGCTCCAGAGCAAATTTTATCGACCTTGATGGATCAAAAATAGAATAAAAAATTTCAAAATTGGGGTTTTAATTTCTAAGAATCAGGCATAAGTTAAGCCTATGAAAATTCAAACTAAAACTTGGAAAGACCTATGAAGATTGCCCAAACCAGTGCCCATTTTATTGGTGTCGGTGGGGTCGGTATGTCCGCCTTGGCCCAGCTCTTTAAAAACATGGGGGCTAGTGTCTCTGGCTCTGATGTCAAAGAAGGTAAGCTGATTCAAGATCTTAAAACCCATGGGATTGAGATCTTTTTGGGTCATAATGCCAGCAATATTTCTAAAGATCTCAATGTGGTTGTTTACTCAAGTGCCATCGATAAAAAAAATCCCGAAATCGTTGAAGCCAGGCGTTTAGGAATTCCCATTATCCAAAGGGCCGAAGCCTTAGCCGAGATCATGCGCTTTAAAAGAGGAATTGCTGTGGGCGGAACCCATGGTAAAACAACGACCACAAGTCTGATCAGCGCCATATTCATGCATTCAAAAATGGATCCAACCATAGCGGTGGGCGGAAGACTCAAGCTTATCGAATCCACCGCACGTCTTGGTCAAGGACCATGGATGGTGGCCGAAGCTGACGAAAGTGATGGTAGCTTTTCAAGACTCAGTCCAGAGATTGCGATCATCACAAATATCGATAGCGATCATCTGGATCATTTTGGCCACTTTGAAAACTTGCAAAATGCTTTTCTTAATTTTGCTCTTAATATTCCTTATTATGGTTCTGTTGTCATTTTTGGTGATGATCCACGAACTCGTCTTTTGTTTAAAGACTTCACAAAAAAGATTTTTTATTACGGCGAAGGCCCTGATAACGATTTTATTTTAAAGCAACAAGGTGATGGTCGTTATTCAGTATTTTATCAAGGCAACACTATTGGTGAATTCAAATTGCAAGTCCCAGGTTTTCATAATGCACTTAACGCCATGGCCGCGATCATTGCGACCCACCAAGCTGGAGTTTCTTGGGACCTTTGTTTTAAAGGGGTGAGTGAGTTCAGTGGTGTGGATCGTCGTTTTCAAAAAATTGCTGAGATTGATGGAATTGAGATCGTTGATGACTATGCTCACCATCCCACAGAAATTTCTGCCACCCTTCAGGCGGCTCGAGAATATAAACCTCAAGGTAAAATCTATCTTCATTATCAACCCCATCGTTACACCCGAACTCGGGATTGTTGGCAGCAGTACATGAGTTGTTTTGAAATTGCCGATGAACTTTTTATTTATGATATATATCCTGCCGGTGAAGAGCCCATTGAGGGTGTAACCAGTCAGGATTTAAGTCTCGCCATGCCCCAGAAATCAAATTATGTCGCTGGTCAAAAACCTGATTTTAACAAACTGATGCCCGAAGTTAAAAAAGGAGATCTGGTGCTCACCATGGGTGCTGGTAACATCTGGCAAGTGGGTCTTGATTTTGTCCAACAGCTTAAACAGAAAAATCAGAAGAAAGCTTAATCAATGTCAAAAAAGCTTTTGATTGAAGAGAATAAAGAACTTAAAAATCTAACATCATGGCTAGTGGGTGGTCAGGCTCAGTATTACTGTGCTCCAAGCT
>CAYMBT010000279.1:0-2548 GCA_964388755.1 uncultured Pseudobdellovibrionaceae bacterium
CATCAATCCAGGATAAGATCTGGCTAGAGTCTTTGACCTGCTCCATTCCTTTGTCTTTAATGATCTTTGATGGTCCCTCGCCCGTTTGCCACATGAGTTCAAAAACCTCTTTGGCCATTTTTCCTGAAATTTCACCAGATTTGATCTTTAAAATCAAATCTGCAAAATTTTGGTCGGTTAATTTAAGCTGACTCCAGCTTTGATGAGTTTCATTAAACAGTCTTAAAAACTCGACCGTTAGCCAGTTACTAGAAAGCTTTGGGTCTTGTGTGATTTTAACAATTTCTTCAAAATAATCGGCCAGCTCTCGTTCGCTCACTAAAAGTTCCGCGTCTTGATGGCTCAGCTGATAATCATCTATAAAACGCTTCATTCTTTTTATTGGACCCTCGGGAAGACTGGAAGCTACTTTTTTTATTTGCTCATCGGTCAGGATCAGAGGCATAAGATCTGGGTCCGGGAAGTAACGATAATCGTTGGCCTCTTCTTTTTTTCGCATAGAAAAGGTTTTGTTTTTAACAGAATCATAGAGTCTGGTCTCTTGCACAATCTCCTCATTCACCTTAAGGCAATGGAGTTGTCTTTGAACCTCATAATCAATGGCCTTTTCAATGAAGCGAAAAGAATTGATATTTTTAAGTTCAACTTTTGTCCCTAATTTCTTTTCACCTTTTGGTTTAATGCTCACATTGCAATCGCAGCGCAAGCTACCCTCTTCAAGGTTCCCGTCGCAAACTTCAGCATAACGAAGGGCTTGGCGAACAGCCCTTGCATAAGCCGCGGCTTCACTGGACGACGAGATCACTGGGCGCGAAACAATCTCAAGAAGTGGAACCCCCGCCCTATTAAGATTGATTAAAGTATAATCCCCATGATGGGTGGATTTTCCAGCATCTTCTTCCATGTGAGCGCGCTCGAGCTCTACTTTTTTAAGCTCACCATCAATATAAAATTCAACTGAACCTTTAAGGGCAATGGGCAGCTCGTATTGTGTCAGCTGATAACCTTTTGGCATATCGGGGTAAAAATATTGTTTTCTGGCAAAGACTGATTTTTTTTGAATATCACAGTTTAGAGCCAATGAAGCTTTAATCGCTAGTTCAACAGCCTTCTCGTTAAGGGCTGGCAAAGTTCCTGGCATTCCGGCACAAACAAGACTGACGTTTTCGTTATGACCTGAACTCACATTGGCAGCCGCTGGCGAAAAACATTTTGATTGAGTGAGCAGTTGGGCATGGATCTCTAGACCAATAACGATGTCATAGTTTTCAATCATTTTGCGAGCCCCTTAAAACAAACCAAATCTTCAATAGCAAGAGCCATCTCGAGCATGGTTTTTTCTGAAAAAGCGGGGGCCATCAACTGAATACCAACCGGTAATTTTTTATCATCAAGTCCAATGGGCAAACTCATCGCTGGCAAACCACAAAGATTGGCTGTGACCGTAAAGATGTCATTGAAATACATTTTTATGGGATCATTTGTTTTCTCGCCAATGGGAAAGGCCGTACCCAGCGAAGTGGGTGTTAAAATGATGTCACATTCTTTAAAGGACTGGTTCATTTCGCTGGCCATCAATCGTCGCACTTTGGCCGCCTGGATATAATACTCGTCGTAATATCCGGCCGACAAAGAGTATGTCCCTAAAAGGATTCTTCTTTTCACCTCATGACCAAAGCCAATACTTCTGGTTTTTTTATAAAAGCCACTGAGGTCAGAAGCCAAAGCACTTTCGGGATCTCTATAGCCATAGCGAACACCATCAAAGCGCGACAAATTGCTCGAAGCCTCACTGGAGGCCACAATATAATAAACCGGAATTGCAAATTCTGTTAAAGCAAGCTTGGTTTCAACAAACTCAAAACCTTGGGACCTTAGGTCTTTAATAAGCCCATCAACAAGGCTTAAAGTTCCGGGCTCCATGGGAGAATTAAAAAATTCTTTGGGTAAACCAATTTTTAACTGGCCACCTTTGGCTTTTTTAAGATCCATCAGTGACGGTTGCTGGCGCTTAACATTGGTTGAATCCCTAGGGTCTTTACCCATCATGACATCAAGTATGAGACCAGAATCTTTGACTGTTTGTGTGAGAGGCCCCGCTTGATCAAGGGAAGAGGCAAAAGCAATAAGACCAAAGCGAGAGATGCTTCCGTAGGTGGGCTTAACACCCACTACACCACAAAAGCTCGCAGGTTGACGAATCGAACCGCCGGTATCAGAGCCAATAGCCACTGGTGCCAAGTGACCAGCAACAGCCGCGGCAGAACCCCCACTGGATCCACCGGGTACACGTTGGGTGTCCCAAGGATTTTTGCAGGGTCCAAAAAAAGAGTTCTCGTTGGATGAGCCCATGGCAAATTCATCCATATTTGTTTTTCCAAGGATCAACGCCCCCTCGCGCTCAAGCTCTTCAATACAATGGGCGGTGTAAGGCGGAATAAAGTTTTCAAGCATTTTTGAGGCGGCCGTGGTGGGACAATTTTTAACACAAAAATTATCTTTAACGGCAATAGGTAAACCAAAAAGTCGTCCTGATTTATATTTTTTA
>CAYMBT010000279.1:2558-3116 GCA_964388755.1 uncultured Pseudobdellovibrionaceae bacterium
CACCTCTTCAATCATCGTATGAACATTTTCTCTTGCTTTTTTCAGAACCTCTTCTTCATCAAAGTTTGTAAAAGCATTAATGTCTTTGTTTTTTTGCTGAATCTGTTTTGTATAGGCTAAACAAACATCGGTCACAGAAAGTTTTTGGCTTTGAATGTGTTGGATCATTTCTTGGGCAGAGAGTTGAAGAATATCCACCTAGACCACCGGTGGTACTTTATAAAGTGAATCTTTAACTTCCGGAGCAGACTCTAGAATTTCATCACGCGCAAGCCCCGCACTGATCACGTCTTCACGAAGGGGAGAAAAAATTTCATGGGGCGTCACCATAGGAGCAACAGAATCTGTATTTATGGATTTGATCTGATCAAAATAAGATAAAATTTGGCTCAATGGCTCAAGGTTTTTTTGAGCCTCGGTTTCTGTAAACTCAAGGGCTGCAAGGTGAGCCACTTTGTCAAAATCAGTTTTTTTAAATGACACTTTTTTTCGACCTTTCGTTGCTTAAAAATATAACTTTAATTTCGCTTTAGTGAAATGATATTTCGTTGACCCCGC
>CAYMBT010000280.1:0-3111 GCA_964388755.1 uncultured Pseudobdellovibrionaceae bacterium
TGATGTTTCGTCTGAGTGGTCATAAATTAGAAATTCCGCCCTTAAGAAATCGTCTTGAAGATATCAAAGAATTAGCACAGTATTTTTTATCTCACAGGCAAGTCACCATGAAAAAGTCTCTCGCTGATGATGCCCTTGTGAGTCTTAAAAAATACTCTTGGCCCGGAAACGTCAGACAATTAAAAAGGGTCTGTGAGCATTTAGCACTCATGGCGCCTCTGCCTATAATTCGTGATGTAGACGTTAACTCCATCTTATTTAACGAAGCTCCCGCTGTGAACGAGCAAGATGGTTATGATCTCTCCCAAGGTTTAGGAAAATTGCTAGAGATTTATGAAGCTAAAATTATTCGTTACGCCCTTGAGCTTGATGGTGACGTGGATGATTTGGCTAAAAAATTACAAATATCACGATCAAGCCTGTACAAAAAAGTAAAAGACTATCAACTGGATTTCAAAAAGTAGGAAAATATGTGGCAACTTCTTTACGAGAAAAAATTTCAAGAAACAGCGGTGCTGATATTTTCTGTGATTTTTATCATCAATATTATTTTAACCATCATCAACCGAAAGTCTTCGACCTATAAAGCCGCTGCAGCAAGCACTCTCAGTTGGCTTTTTATTATTCCTTTTATTTTTATTTTTGCAGGGATGGCGTGGCCTTATCCTTTGATTTTTTTAGGTTTTGTTTCGATCTATGGGGCTAAAAACTTTTATCAAATGACGGGCATGTACCATAGAAGCAATTTTGTATGGGCCTGTTATTTAGCGATTATGTTTTCGACATACTGTATTTATGCCAGTTACATCGATATTTTTAATCTTATGCCAATCATCATGTTCTTTATCACTTGTATGATTCCGCTGCTTAGAAATTCATATAAAAGAATGGTGCAGTACATAGCCCTTTCTTTACTGAACTTTTGTTTTATCTGGGCCTTTCTGCATTTAGGCTGGATCATGAAGATGAAAGAGGGCGTTTATATTGTTTTATATCTTGTGATGCTCACCGAATTTTTTGACACCATTTATCTTGCGATCTCAAAAAATCTTAAAAACTTTAAACTGATTTCAAACATAACCCCTAAAAGAAGTCTCGAGGGTTTTATATTAGCCGGTATGGTCACCCTGATACTAGGGTGGGGGATGCGACATCTTTTGCCGGTTCGAAGCGAGTACTATTGGGTCACCATCTCTACCATTTGTATTTTGTTTGGTAGCACCGGCGACTCGGTTCTCGCGGTGATCAGAAGAGATCTCGGTATTAAGGTAACTGATACTTTTATTTTAGGGAGAGGTGATTTTTTTAGTCGACTGGATCGACTGGTTTTTGTGGCTCCTTTTGCCCATTACGCCCTCTTTTTTCTTGGAGCCTACACGTGAGCTGGGACTGGGATTACGAAAATGATCAATGGGCCAAACTTCCGCCCTATCTCAAGCATTTGCCTTTATTTACTAGACACTTTGATTTGACCTCAAAGTTTTTTAGATTTTTATGGGCCGTGTTTTTAAAAGGTTTAGCCTACCGATTTTATGTCAGAATTAAGCTTCATGGTGAATTTCATACCGTGGCTAAAAATTATCCTAAGCTTATTATTATCTCTAACCACGCCAGTCACTTGGATGCGACCTCAATGGCTGCAGCAATACCTTTTCGATACTGGCCCGATCTTTATATCACAGCGGCTAAAGACTATTTTTTTGGCAATCCTATTTTTGATTTCTTCTCTAAACACTGTCTGGGGGCTATTCCCATTGATCGTAAAGATAAAAAAGGCGAAGCCGTTAATTTGATTCTATCTCTTCTGACTCAGCTGGATCGTATGTGGATGATCTTTTTTCCTGAAGGAACAAGATCTAAAGATGGTGCCATTCAACCCTTTAGACGGGGGATCAGTCTTTTTTCTCAAGAGACCTCAACGCCCATTTTATTTCTTTATATCAAAGGTAATGCTGACCTCTGGCCCAAAGGAAGGCTTTTGCCCCGCCCTGGAAGGCTTGATATCTACGTCGGCCCAGTCTGTCCACCGGCCGATAAAGAATTTATCCATGATAAATACATCAAGTGGGTGACAGAGATCGATCCAGATGTGGAGATCAAAGGCCCCGCCTTTTAAGACGCAACATATCGTGACCCTGTCTCGACATTGAATCCCCAGGGGCTTTCTCTTAAAGTCTATAGCCTTAAACAAAGAGGTTATTTTGTTAAAAAAGGTGAATGATTTCTCTATGACTGTCGCGACCATCAACGGCAGTGGAAGCCAATCGGCTAACAATATTCTGATGCGATCTCTCTTTAAAATGGGGATACCTGTCAGTGGTAAAAACCTCTTTCCTTCAAATATTGCGGGCCTTCCCACTTGGTTTTCTATTCGTGTGAGTGATCATGGTTATGTGGCCCGAGAAGCTTTTTCTGACATCGTTGTGGCGATGAACAAAGACACTTTGATCGAGGATCAAGCCTTACTAAAACCTGACGGTCTTTTTATTTATAACTCGAGCCTTAAAGTGGATGCCTCAGAACTTACAAAAGTTAAAAACTCATTGGCCGTTGATTTTAGTGAGTTAGCTAAAGATGTAACAACATCCATTCAGCTTAAAAAACTTTTGGTGAATATGGTATATGTGGGGTTGCTGGCTGAAATTTTACAAATCCCCGAAGATGTTCTGAGCGAAACCATTGAACATCAATTTAAAGGCAAAGAGTCTGTTTACACGATCAATAAAAAAGCTGTTGAAGTGGGTCGAACTTATTTTAAAGAAAATCTGAATCAGAATAATTATCCCTATCAAGTTGAAAAAAGAGATCTTAATAAAAATAAAATTCTAATTGATGGTAATACCTCGGGCGCTCTTGGTTTTGTTTTTGGTGGTTGTACATTTGCTTCTTGGTACCCCATTACACCTTCAAGTTCACTGGCAGAAAGTTTTGAATCTTACTGCGAGCAATATCGAACTTCTAAAAATGGCGAAAAAAATTACTCTATGGTTCAGGCTGAAGACGAACTGGGTGCTATCTCTATGGTGGCCGGTGCCGGTTGGGCCGGTGCAAGAGCCATGACTACCACATCAGGTCCTGGTGTGAGTCTTATGGCCGAGGCGATTGGGCTTA
>CAYMBT010000281.1:0-227 GCA_964388755.1 uncultured Pseudobdellovibrionaceae bacterium
TCTTGCTTATTACACTATCCCTTTTTCTTTATGCTCCCACTTTGTGGTCCCAAACTGAGGCTGCGGCTGCCGAGCCCAGTTTTCTCGTTCAATCCATCCCGTTTGTGGGGATGTTTTTTGTTTTCTATTTTCTGATCATGCGACCTTCGATCAAAAAACAAAAAACTCACCAAGAGTTTCTACAATCGATCAAGAAGGGCGATCGGGTTTTGACAAGTAGTGGAATC
>CAYMBT010000281.1:237-3092 GCA_964388755.1 uncultured Pseudobdellovibrionaceae bacterium
AGAGGGTCTTAATGAAAAGTATGTGACCTTAGGAATTGCTGAGGATGTGAATATCCGGGTTCTTAAAACCCATGTTTCACAACCGATTAAAGAGGGAAAAGATGTTTGATAATTTAAATGTAAGATTAGCCATAGTGGGTTTCGCTCTTTTGATTTCAGTGGTTTGGACTTTGCCAAACTTTACTGACACCACAAAGTTCTGGTGGCCTAACCAAGATAAACTTTCCTACGGTCTTGATATCCAAGGTGGTCTTCATCTTGTTCTTGGTGTTGATATGGAAGAAGCCATACAAAGCCGAATCAAAAAAATGACCTACAACATGGGCGAAGAACTTCTTAAAGAGAAAAATGTTACTCTTGGTGAAGTGAAAGTGATTGACGCTTCCGAAGGCCATATCCGCATCGAGTTTAATAGCCCTGCTGATCAAAAGCCCATCCAAGAGTATATGGAGGACACCCGACTGGGTCAGGGTAATGTTTTTCAAACTCTTGAGGTGACTCCACAATATATGGAAGCTCGCTTCTTTGAAGCTGAAATGAGAAACTTTAAAAAGAGTCTTGTGGATCGCACCATAGAAACCATTCGTAATCGTATCGATGAATTTGGCGTGAAAGAACCCACCATTGCGGCCCAAAGTGAAACTCGAATTCTGGTCCAACTTCCCGGTGTTCAGGATTCAACCCAAGCTAAAGACCTGATCAATAAAACTGCGCGTCTCGAATTTATGATCGTTGATCCCGAATTCTACCCAGGCACTCCGCGCCTTGAAGAGGTGAATGTTTGGATCCAAGAACTGGAAGCCAAAGAGAAGTTTGCTCTCGGCCAAGATAATTTAAGATACTCTGAGTACGTTAAGAAAATAAACGATGGTCTTAAGGATAAACTTCCAAAAGATAGAACCGTTCGTTTTGAAAAGCTTCCTAATGCAAAAACACTTGAGGCTGGTAAATTGCCTTATGTTTTACAATCTGATGCCATGATGAGTGGTGAATCCCTTAATGATGCATCTGTCACACTCAATGAGCTTGGTCAGCCCATGGTTGTCTTCTCTTTTGATGCCAAGGGGGCTAAAGAGTTTGGCGATCTTACAACAAAACATGTTAAAAAATTAATGGCCATTGTGCTTGATGGTGTGGTGCAAACGGCTCCTAATCTTAAAGAACCCATCACAGGTGGTCGCGGAAGTATTGAACTTGGTTCTGGGGACCGTCAAAAAATGATGGATGATGCTAATCTCACTGCCATGGTTCTTCGCTCAGGTGCCTTGCCGGCAGAGCTCGAACAACTTGAAGAGCGCACTGTGGGTCCGACTTTAGGTAAAGATTCAATTGATAAAGGTAAATTTGCAGGTCTCGTTGGAGCCCTTATGGTTTTTGTCTTTATGGTTGTTTACTACAAAAGCTACGGTGTTATTGCTGATCTTGCCTTAGCTTTTAACATTCTTATGCTTTTAGCGATTCTCACTTCTCTTCAAGCGACCCTCACTCTTCCGGGTGTGGCGGGGATTGTTCTGACCATTGGTATGGCGGTTGATGCGAATGTGATTATTTACGAACGTATTAAAGAAGAATTAGCAAAAGGGGCGGGACTCCTTGGTGCCATCAAAGAGGGCTATGCGCGAGCGTTTACAGCGATCCTTGATGCCAACATCACAACGGCTGCGGTTTGTGCGGTACTGATGTATTTTGGTACAGGCCCTATCCGTGGTTTTGCCGTGACTTTGATTGTTGGGGTAGTGACTTCAATGTTCACCTCTATTTTTGTGACTCGTACTGTGCTTAATCTTTTGGTTGGTAAACTTAAAATCAACATTGCTCCCTAAGAAGGAATAACTATGCAACAAACTAAACAACAAAAACAAACAGGTGCTGGTCGGTTTGCATTTATGAGTATCGCTCCACTTTTTTCGGTGGTGTCTCTTGTACTTGTGGTCGCTTCCCTTGGGATTATTTTCAGTAACGGTTTTAAATACGGGATTGATTTTGCTGGCGGCACAGAAGTGCAAGTGCAATTTGCTGGTCAACCACCTCTGGCAGAACTCAGAAACTTTCTTGAGGGTATGGTTGGAAGTGTGGTCGTACAAACCCTTGGCGAGCAAAACGAAGTTTTGATTCGTATGCAAATGGCCGAAGGTGCCAACGAAAAAGAAGTGAACGAAAAAAATAACCTCAGAATTAAGCAAGTCACTGGTGGTTTGATCAGTGAATTTCAATTGCCCCAAGATTCTATTCGTCGTGTGGATGCCGTTGGTCCCCAGGTGGGTGAAGAGCTTAAAACAAAAGGTCTATTGGCTGTCGTTTACAGTCTTATTATGATTCTGGTTTATGTGGGTCTACGTTTTGATTTTAAATACGCACCATCAGCTGTGATCTGTCTTTTTCATGACACCATTATTACTTTAGGTATTTTTTCTTTACTGGGTAAAGAGGTGAATATCCAGATTTTAGCAGCTGTCTTGACCATTATTGGATACTCCCTCAACGATACTATCGTCACCTTTGACCGTGTTCGTGAAAACGAGGTTGTTTATAAAGGTAAAGACATGACATTTATTATTAATCGCTCGATCAATGATGTGCTTTCTCGAACGGTTTTAACCTCACTCACTACACTGGGTTCTGCTTTGGCTCTTTTTTGGTTTGCCGGTGGAGTGATCGAAGATCTAGCCTTCACTTTTGCCATTGGGGTTGTGGTTGGTACGTATTCATCGATTTATGTGGCATCACCGCTGGTGATTTTCACAGAGAAGTTTACACAGCAACTTAAAGCCGCTTAATTCAAAAAATCATTTTTTATTCTTAAGGCTCATTGATTTTGAGCCTTGGACTTCTTCAAAAAAAATTTCTGGGTGGGG
>CAYMBT010000282.1:0-3047 GCA_964388755.1 uncultured Pseudobdellovibrionaceae bacterium
GATTCCATATACAGACCGATTAAATTATTGTTCAGCCCCCATGAACAATGTGGGTTATTGCAAAACGGTCGAAAGACTTCTTAATGTCGAAATTCCACCCAAAGCCCAAGCCATGCGCGTGCTTCTTTGTGAGCTTTCTCGTTTTATCGATCACGTGGTTTGCATTGGTGCCAACGCCGTTGATTTAGGGGCGTTGACGGGCTTCTTTCATTTGTTCTCTCTGCGCGAAAAAGTTTACACCCTTTTTGAAAAACTTTGTGGTGCGCGTTTAACTGTTTCAATGACTCGAATCGGTGGAATGGCGCAAGACGCGCCCGACGGTTGGTTTGACGAAGTTTTAGCAGTTTGTAAAGACCTGAAAAAAGGTGTGAGCGATATCGAGCGCTTACTCAGTGGCAACAAAATTTGGATGCAAAGAACCATGGGTGTCGGAGCCATCTCCGCTGAAGACGCTATCGAGTGGGGATTCACCGGTCCATGCCTTCGTGCCGCCGGTGTACCGCTGGATCTTAGAAAACTAAAACCTTACTACGGATACGATCAACTTGATTTTGATATCCCCATTGGTTCAACCGGTGATGTTTACGAAAGATATCTTGTGCGCATCGAAGAGATGAAACAATCTGTTCGCATCGTCGAGCAAATTTGTAAAAACGTCCCCAGTGGTGATTACACCATTCGTGATAAAAATATTGTTCTGCCCGAAAAGAAAGATGTTTACGGAAATATCGAAGGTCTGATGAATCACTTTATGCTTGTGATCAACGGCCTAAGACCACCTGTGGGCGAAGTCTATGACGCGACTGAGGCCGCCAATGGCGAGCTTGGTTTTTACTGTGTCAGTGATGGCAGTGGGGCTCCGTACCGATTAAAAGTGCGACCACCATGTTTTGCTATTTATCAATCCTTCCCGCAGTCCATCACTGGTGGTCCTGTGGCCGACGTGATTGCTATTCTTGGAAGTATGAATCTTATTGCCGGTGAACTGGATCGCTAAAGGAAGTCTTATGTTTGAGTTGTCTCCTGAAGGTAAAGAATTTGTAAAGTCCGAACTAAAACGTTACGAAACGATTGAGTCGGCCATTATCCCATCTCTTTACCGTGTGCAAAAAGAAAACAATGGTTGGGTGAGCGAAGATGCCATCGCCCACCTTAGCGAACTGATGGCCATCCCTGAAGCGCGCATTAACGAAGTTTTTCATTTCTACACCATGTTTAATAAAGTGCCTGTGGGTAAATACCATGTGCAAGTTTGTTGTAACGTGGCCTGTGCCATGGCTGGGACTCGCGAACTCACCGACGAATTTTTACGTCAGTTTGAAGTTCAAGAGGGCGAGATGACAAAAGACAAAAAATTTACTTTTACCCGTGTCGAGTGTTTAGGGGCTTGTGATAAAGCGCCCATGATGCAAATTAACGATGATTACTATGAGGATCTCACTACAGAATCAGCTTTTAAGTTGTTAAAGGATCTTAAATAATGGAAGTCAAATTACTCACCGAACATTATCAAGACGATCAATTTAGAACTCTTGCGGGCTACAAAGCAAAAGGGGGTTACGAGACCCTTTCGAAAGCTTTTAAAATGAAACCCGAAGAAATCATTAGCGAAGTCAAAGCCTCTGGCCTTCGTGGCCGCGGTGGAGCAGGCTTTCCCACCGGCATGAAATGGAGCTTTTTACCCAACAACGGTGAAACTCGCTACCTTCTTTGCAATGCCGACGAGGGCGAGCCCTGTACTTTTAAAGATCGCATGATGATGGAAAAAGCGCCCCATCAGTTGATCGAGGGTATGATCATTTCTGCTTTCGCCATCAATTCTCCAAAATCTTATATTTATATTCGTGGCGAGTACGTTTATGCTGCCAACGTTGTTAAAAAAGCTATCGATGAGGCTTACGAAGCCGGACTTCTGGGTAAAAATATTCTTGGTAGCGGTTTTAACCACGACATGGATATTTATTTAGGGGCCGGGGCTTATATCTGTGGTGAAGAAACAGGTATGATCTCGTCTCTCGAAGGTCTTAAAGGTCAACCGAAACTTAAGCCACCATTCCCGGCGGTGCAGGGTTATCTTAAAAAACCAACCATCGTTAATAACGTAGAAACCTTAGCCGCTGTTAAATACATCATTCGTGATGGGGCTGCCGCTTACAAAAAATACGGTTCAGAAAAATCTCCAGGCACAAAATTATTTTCTGTGGCCGGTGACGTTAACAAACCTGGCAACTACGAACTTCCTTTAGGTTACAAGCTTATTGATCTGATCAATAACGAATGCGGCGGCATGAAGAACGGTAAAAAATTAAAAGCTGTTATCCCTGGCGGAACATCAGCCCCCGTCCTCACAGCCAGCGAAGTTGAAAAAGCCACTTTAGATTACGAGTGCCTGGCACAGATGGGCACAATGTTGGGTTCAGGTTCTATCGTTGTTATGGATGAAACCCGCTGTATGGTGGACATGCTTAAAGTGATTGCCCATTTTTATCATCACGAATCTTGCGGACAGTGCACACCTTGTCGCGAGGGTACGGGTTGGTTAGCAAAACTGGTGAATGGAATTTTTGATGGTCAAGCTCAACTGAAAGACATCGATCTTTTGTGTGAGGTGGCTAATAAGATGAAGGGTAAAACCATTTGTGCCCTTTCTGATGCAGCAGCATTACCCGTGCTTGGAATAGTTCCTAAGTTTAGAGAAGAGTTTGAATTTTATATCCGCGAAGGTTACTCAAAAATAAAAGGAAAGCCCCATGGTCAAATGCACCATTAATGGTCAGTCGGTCGAAGTCGCGCCCGGAACATCCATCATCGAAGCGTTCAAACAAGTGGATCAAGAAATTGCCCATTACTGCTGGCACCCAGGTCTGAGCATCGCCGGTGTTTGCCGTCTTTGCATGGTCGAAATCCAAGGCAATCCACGTTTACAAATTGCCTGCAATACCCCAGTGCTCGAAGGCATGGTGATCAGCAATCAATCTGAAATGGTAAAAGACGCTGTTAAGTGGGGTCTTGATTTTCATTTGATCAATCACCCTTTAGATTGTCCG
>CAYMBT010000283.1:0-241 GCA_964388755.1 uncultured Pseudobdellovibrionaceae bacterium
CTTTGATAATGTCCCCGATTTTTTTATGAATTTCAATGCCAGCTTCTGGCAGGATGGGGTCACTTACAATTCTTCGACCAGCTCCCATAGTAATCCCAGCAAGGCCAATTCGTTCGGTATTGATCTCTTTAAGATAGCCTGATTTTAATGAAGTTATGGTCTGTTGACTGACGGATTTTGGAATCTTTAAGAGGTCTCCCCCCTGTTCGACACAAACTTGTTCAAACTTCTCAAAGGCGCG
>CAYMBT010000283.1:251-3047 GCA_964388755.1 uncultured Pseudobdellovibrionaceae bacterium
GCATGAAGTGCTTTTGTCCGAGCCTCATCAATGTTTATGTTTAAACCAAGAGCAATCATCGAAGCGGCGAGTTCGATACTCAGATCCTCTGTATCTTTAAAATCATGGTAGTTGTATTGGGCAAATGATGTTCTTTTTAAAATGCTCAAGCACTCTTGCACTTCGAGGGCATTACCAGCAAAGCGGCCTAGGGGCTGATTCATATCCGTAATAAGAGCTTGAGTTTGAATGCCGTGGGCTTGGCCAATCTTGATTAAGTTTTGAGCCAATGCGCGGCTATGATCCCTGGTTTTCATAAAGGCGCCGGTTCCGGTTTTAACATCAAGAACAAGGCCGCGAATGCCTTCGGCAATTTTTTTGGACATGATACTGGCGCAGATGAGTGGCAGTGATTCTACAGTTGAGGTCACGTCCCGTAAAGCGTAGATTTTTTTATCAGCGGGACAAATATCTGCAGTTTGTCCAATAAAACACAGCCCCAAATTTTCAACCTGATTTTTGAAATTTTCTAAACTCAATGTCACATTAAAACCAGGGATGGATTCTAATTTATCAAGTGTTCCGCCGGTGTGGCCTAAGCCACGACCTGACATCATTGGCACAGGAATCCCACAAGCCGCAACAATCGGAGCAAGAATAAGACTTGTTTTGTCTCCAACGCCACCAGTGCTGTGTTTGTCCACGGGATAAAGATTTTTAGGGAAATCTATTTTAAGTCCTGATTCAAGCATTACCAAAGTCAGGTCAATAGTCTCTTGTTCGCTCATGCCATTAAGAAAAATGGCCATAAGAAGAGAGGCCATTTGATAATCTGGAATTTTACCCAAAGTATAACCATTGATAAAATACTGGATCTGTTCAAGGCTCAGCTCGCGCTGATTTCTTTTGGAGGCAATGATTTCTGTGGCGATCATTATTAAGGTTTTACTTGTCAAAAGATAAAGAAACAAGACACAATATAATCATGTTGCGATTACTCGTTATTATAAGCCTTATTTTTTCTCACCATGCAGTTTTGGCTCAAGACACCAGAGATAATACGGTGATTGAAAAATATGGTCCACGTCGACAAATTTCAACCATCGTTTATATGGGTCTGGCCGGAGCAGTTCTTGGTTTATCGACTTTGAGTTTTTATGGGCGCCCTCAGGATAAGTTGACCAATATTCCGATTGGTTTTGGTGCCGGTGTGATTATCGGAACAATTTATATGACCTATCAAGCCGCCACAAATCCCAATGAGTTTTATAAAGAAAGTTTTTTACCCGAGGATATTCGGTTAAAACCCTATCAGGCCAATATGATCGCTGACACTTTGATGCCGCGACCGCAGACAGACATTTCTTACACTTGGACTTTTTAAATTAAAATAAAGATAAAAATCTTTAATACCTGATCAAAACATCCATCAAAAATCCAACGCGCATTAAGATGATTTTTTAAATGAAGGCATTTGAAATTTTTTAGCCGGAGTTTCTTCACCTTCAGGTGGTTGACCACCACCTTCACTAGAATCAAAAGTTTTCTTGCGAATAAAAGGTTCAGCCTCATTTTTATCAATCACGCCTAAAGAAAGAAGTCTTTCAATGGCGGTTTCCATGGTCTGCATTCCAATTCCGGTTGATGTTTGCATGGTGGATTTAATTTGAAAGGTTTTTCCTTCACGAATTAAATTTTGTACCGCATTGGTGTTGATTAAAATTTCATGGGCAGCCACTCGGCCTTTTTTATCAGCCTTTCTTAAGAGCACCTGAGAAATCACAGCCTTTAAACTCTCAGAGAGCATCACTCGAATCTGGGCCTGTTGCTCTTCTGGAAACGAATCAATAATACGATCCACTGTTTTGGGAGCACTCATGGTGTGTAGTGTTCCGAACACAAGATGTCCCGTTTCAGCAGCCGTTATGGCTAATGAAATGGTTTCAAAGTCACGCATCTCACCCACAAGAATAATATCTGGATCTTCGCGAAGGGCGGCTTTAAGTGCATTTTTAAATGACTTAGTATGATTACCGACTTCACGCTGATTGATGATCGATTTTTTGTTAGGGTGAACAAACTCAATAGGATCTTCAATGGTTAAAATATGTCCATGATCAGTATCATTCAAATAATCAATCATGGCGGCCAGTGTGGTTGACTTACCAGAACCTGTGGGACCAGTAACAAGAACAAGTCCCTTTTTTTCTTTTAATATATTTTTAAATACTGGGGGTAACCCAAGATCTTTCATCGATAAAATTTGACTGGGAATATGCCTAAACACTGCACCAATACCAATTCTTTGCATAAACACGTTACATCGAAAACGACCACAGTCATCAACCTGATAAGAGCAATCCAGTTCACAGGTTTCTTCAAATTTTTGAATTTGTTCAGGAGACAAAATTTCATAAATCAAGGCGCGAACCTCAGAGTCGTTAAGGGCGCGATAGTTCAATGGTTGAATATCACCACTGACCCTAAGAGAAGGGATAGAACCTGAAGTCAAATGGAGATCTGAAGCTCCATTTTTAACCATTACCCTAAACAGATCATCTAACTTTGCCATGGAAGCTCCAAAACACTTGTGGTCAATCACTCAGCTCAATTCTAGCCAAAGTTTTTAAGAAACTTTGCAACGAGAGCGAGTTAAGATTTTATCGGCTCTTTAATGGGAAAGATTGAGACTTTCAACCCATCTTAATTGGATTTCAGGGCTTTAAAGACCTTAAGCGGGCTAGTCTTAAAACCACAATGTATGCTTGCACATTCAGGCAAATCCCACTAGACCGAAGTCCAAGACAAATCATGACT
>CAYMBT010000284.1:0-3001 GCA_964388755.1 uncultured Pseudobdellovibrionaceae bacterium
TCATTTTTCACCTTTTCATCTTTTGTTTTTAATCTTAACTGATTGATTCTTTCAAAAACTAAACCCAGTCGCTCGACAGAGTCTTCAACGTAAGGAAGCTTAAGCTTATCCATGATCATCTTTATATGATTCTCATCCGGGCAAACTTGGGTGAGTTCATCCACCAAAGCTTGATAATCTTTAATTAAATTTTTACTGTTTTGATTCAGCAAATTCCCCACCCCAAAATGACTTAAAAGGCTTCTAGCCTATTGATTCATTAATTTTTAACTTCGATGGACTAATATATAGATGAAGACCGCCAACAAGCCAATTACACCCTGTCCCCTCCCATGCGCGGCGCGCAAGGGTCCATCTATTATTAATATGATCTAAGAATTTTGAGAATTATTATGGTTTTAGCTTCAAATACTTCTTTAATCATGGATTAAAAAATATTCTCACCAAGCCCCATGGAGAAAAGAATGAGAAAACAGACCCCCAGAGTGATCACGTAATAACCAAAACCTTGTAAGCGACCACTTTGAGTCAACTTCACCATCCAAGAGATGGCAAAAATTCCTGTGACAAAAGAAACCAACGCACCCAAGAGAAGTTCGCTGTAAACCAGAGGCTGACTCGAATCCATAAACTCCAATAAACCGGCCCCCATTAAAGCCGGCAGTGAAACTAAAAAACTAAACTGGGCTGCATTTTTGGGATTAAGTCCTAAAAAAAGACCACAAAGTATGGTCGAACCCGATCGACTAATCCCTGGCAAAACTGCAAAACCCTGAATCAGTCCAATTAAAAATGCCTTTTTAGGGTTAAGGCCATAGGCTTTTGAGGGCTCAAGGCTGACTGCCATTCGGCCGGAAAGTAAAAGAAATGAACCTGTAACAATGAGGCCCATGGCTGCAACCAAGGGTGATGTCAAAATCCATTCCATATTTTTTTTCATGATAATACCGATAATTCCCGTGGGCACACTGGCAATCATTAAAAAAAGAACGATCTTTTGAGACTCTTTTTCTTTTTTAAGAAGACCTTGCAAAATCCCCACAATTTCTTTGCGATAATAAAAGAGAATAGTGAAAAGTGTACCGATGTGAACGGCCACATTAAGAGATAAATTGTCCTGCATGTCTTTTGAGAAATATTGAAACAGACTCAAATGGCCCGAACTTGAAACGGGTAAAAATTCAGTGAGTCCTTGTAAAATGCCAAATAAAATAAGTGGAAGAATAAGCATTAAAGCCCATCATAGTGTCTTATTTTCGGCTTTCAACCAAAAAGTCTGTTGTGGTTTTAATTTAAGATTTTCGTGCTTTGATAAATGGGGAGTTTTCCAGTGAATTAAATATTGACCGGCCCTGATATTACTTTTTTCAATGGGACCATACTGAACAGGCAGTTGATTCACCGAAAACTCAACCCACTCTTCTCCAGTAATTTTTAAAGTCGCAAAGTGGTGTGATTCAAAAACATTATCCGGAATAAAAATGGAAATAAAAATCACTAAGGCGAGGGTGTAAAGTAATATCAAGTTTTTTAAGGGTGATCTTTTTTCATGAGTCGATGATCTTTCAAAATAAAGGGCCTTTGTGGTTAAAGAGGTTTTTTGAGATAAATTGAATATGATCTGAGCTAAACTTTCTTGAACTCTTTGCTCACTTTTTTCAGAGATAAATATAAAACTTAAAAGTATTAAAACCGGGGTTATGACTTTACTAAAAATGGATACTCTGTCTTTTCCTTGATTGAAAATTAATTTGGAAATGCGACTCAAGGCAAACCAATCTGAATCTTGGTTGGGTTTCTCTCCGGCTAAAATCTTTGGGCTCGCAAAATGGGGAGAGACCCATGATTCATGGTCATTAAAAAAGCCAAAGTCGATCAGTTTGACTGTCCCCTCTTGATTGATCAAAATATTATTAAGGTTGAGGTCTCCATGGATCAGACCATAACCATGTAAATCTGATAATCCCTTTTTAATTTGACGAAGAACAATGCACTTATGTTTGAGGCTTAGACCATCAGCCTCAAGAAGCTGCGCCAATGTCACACCATAAATCCTCTCTAAGACCAAGGCCGAACCTTGTTTAAGATTTTCTAAGCCAAAAACTTGAATACAGTGTTTTGATCGCACTTGAAGCAATTTTTCGTACTCTAATTTTAATATTTGGACGTTTTTTTTAGATTTTATAATTTTAAGGGCCACGGGTTGATTGAGCCACCCCTGTGTATCCCGACGAAAAGCGCTGTAAACTTCGCTGGTTGCGCCCTCGCCAATTTTTTCTTGGATTTCATAAAATGTATTAGCCTGTGAGATTCTGCTCATGGGGTTAGCAAATTACAAAAAGAATGCCATTAATCCGATCGTCGAACATAAATAAGATCTTTATGGTGGCGAACCAATGCTTTTCGACACTCTTTGGGGAGAATTGAGTTTTTAAGAATTTTATCCACAGCTTTTTCATCCTGTAGTTGAGTGATGTTATCAATACAAAGCCCGTTCAATAGACTGAGTTCATCGACTATTTCACTTTGGGTGAGCTTATGAAAATTTAAATCCAACAATTCTAAACAATGCTCAGGAAATAGTTTCTTGTTTTTATCATGGTCACAGCCTTTGTCTAAATAACCCTCTCTATATATAGAGGTCTCTGATTGAACTAGCTGCTTAAGGTTTTTGGCTTCTATTAATAGAGTAAAATCTTTGGCAATCATATTTTGAACCATTAAAACTAAAAAAAATGGAGTAAGCATCACTGGATTCCTTTCAAGAATTGGGTGGTGAGGGGGCCAAAAAGTAAAATCACATAGGCTGGAAAAAAAAACAGTAGCAAGGGTAGGCTGAGTTTAAAGGGGAGGGTCTCGATGTAAGCTTTCCATTGGATTTCGAATTCGTCGGTCATTTCTTTTTGAATTAAACCAAGGTGACTATATATAGGAGCCCCTTTGAGTCCCTGTCTTAGAATTTCCAGCAGGGCTTGTTGATAAATTGTCTTAAATTCGATGG
>CAYMBT010000285.1:0-2991 GCA_964388755.1 uncultured Pseudobdellovibrionaceae bacterium
AAAGATTAAAGCTTGAGCACGAGCCCGGAGAATTCACCACTCGCGTGGTTGATCTTATGGCCCCTCTTGGTAAAGGTCAGCGGGCCTTGATTGTGGCTCCACCAAGAACAGGTAAAACAGTTCTTTTACAAGACATAGCCAATGCCATTTCTACTAACCATCCTGAAACTAAACTGATCGTTTTATTGATCGACGAACGCCCCGAAGAGGTGACCGATATGTCGAGAAACGTTAAGGGAGAGGTTGTGAGTTCGACTTTTGATGAACCACCTACCCGTCACGTTCAGGTGGCCGAGATGGTTTTAGAAAAAGCAAAACGCCTCGTTGAAAACAAAAACGATGTTGTGATTCTTCTGGATTCAATCACTCGTTTGGCGCGAGCTTATAATACTGTTGTGCCACCGTCGGGTAAGATTCTTTCTGGTGGTGTGGATTCAAACGCTCTTCATAAGCCCAAAAGATTTTTTGGTGCCGCTCGAAATATTGAAGAGGGCGGAAGCTTAACAATCATTGCCACAGCCCTTATTGATACCGGTTCAAGAATGGATGAGGTTATTTTTGAAGAGTTCAAAGGAACGGGTAACTCTGAAATCCATCTCGATCGAAAACTCATGGAGAAACGAATTTTCCCATGTATGGACATCAATAAATCAGGAACTCGTAAAGAAGACCTGCTTATCGATAAGGCTGATCTTAATCGTTTATGGATTTTGCGTAAGGTTTTGGCCCCAATGAATGTTGTGGATAGTATGGAATTTCTTATCGAAAAGCTAAAATCAGCCAAAGACAATGCCGCCTTCCTTTCTGGCATGGGTGGTTAACAAACAAGCTGTTTTGGGCTATTGCCTTGGCTATAGGCTTTAGCCCTATATTTAGTTGACCCTCTGTTTGAATCACTAAATATAGTAAAAATATGTGGAAAACTCTGTGGATGACTCCATAAAATGTGTATAACCCCTGAATTTTGAGGGATTTAAGCCCATAGACTGAGCATCATTAAATTTGGTATTTTATGAAAACAAGAGTTTTTGATCACAAATTAAAGCAAAAAAAGAGTGCTAAATAGGCATAAAAAAAGCTCGACCCAGTGATGGGGCTGTGGTAATTTTCTGCCTCTTAATGGAGTAACGCGTTATGAAACCAGAAACACATCCTAATTATTATAAAGAAGCCAAAGTTGTTTGCGTTTGCGGAAACACCTTCACCACCGGATCAACGATGAAAGAAATGAGCATCGATATTTGTTCTGAGTGTCACCCTTTTTATACCGGTAAACAAAAGTTGATCGATACCGAGGGCCGAGTTGAGAAGTTTAAAAAGAAATACTCAACGATCTATAAAAAAGAAACGAATTAGTTCTTTATCTCAACTATGGGGTCATCTGTATTCTGGGATGACCTTAAGAGTTCTGTGTTCCCAGTTATTGAGTCAATATTAATAATAAAATTGTAATTGTGATGAGCAATCTCTTGCTTCGGTCATGCTGAGGGTAAAGAAGTGTTTGATAAATTAGGCGACGTCGAAAAAAAATATGAGTCTCTTTGCCATCAGTTGCAAAGACCTGATGTGGCCAACAATCAAACCCAATTTCGTCAGCTGATGAAAGAGCAAGCTGATCTCGAAAAAATAGTGAATATTTACCGCGCATATAAAAATCTCGAAAAAACCATCATTGATAATAAACAAATGCTTTCTGACGAAAAAGATCCTGAACTTCGAGAGATGGCCAAAGACGAATTAACCATGGCCGAAGAACAGATCCAGTCGGTTGAAAAAGAACTTAAACTGGCTCTCCTTCCCAAAGACCCCAACGATGATAAAAATATTATTTTAGAAATTCGCGCTGGTGCCGGTGGCGATGAAGCCAGCCTTTTTGCTGAAGAACTTTTTGATGCCTATAAACACTATACCGGTGATCTTGGTTTTAAGACCGAAATTTTAGCACACACCCCGGGCAACGTGGGCGGAGCAAAAGAGATCATTGCAATGATCTCTGGTGATAAAGTTTACTCACGTCTTAAACATGAAAGTGGGGTTCATCGTGTACAACGAGTTCCTCAAACAGAATCCCAGGGAAGAGTGCACACATCCACCATTACTGTTGCGGTCATACCAGAGGCCGAAGAAGTTGAAGTTAAAATAGAAGCTAAAGATCTTCGCATTGATGTGATGCGCGCCAGTGGGGCCGGAGGACAGCATATTAACACTACAGATTCAGCTGTTCGTATTACCCATCACCCCAGCGGTCTTGTGGTTTATTGCCAAGAGGGTAAATCCCAACATGCTAACCGTGATCGTGCCATGAAAATTTTAATGTCTCGTCTTAAAGATCTTGAAGAACAAAAGGTGATTCGCGAAGCATCAGAAGCTAGGCTTTCACAAATTGGTACCGGTGATCGCTCTGAGAGAATACGAACCTACAACTTTCCACAAAGTCGAATCACCGATCATCGCATTGGTCTGACTCTTCATAGTCTTGATGATGTGATGAAGGGTCATATGGCACCGATCATTGAACCTTTGATTGCCCATTATCAAGCGGAAGTTCTTAAAAGAACCGAAGGGCAATGAAACTCTTAGAGCTTAAAAGCTTATTAAAAACTAAAATCAAAACAAGTGATTACTTTATCCCCGAAAGAGAAGTGGATGACCTGATTGGTTTTGTTTTAAACATGAGTTGGAGCGACCTTCTTCTCAACAAAAACTTAAATGTCACCCGCGAAAAAGAAGAGAAAATTTTAAAGTTATTTGATCTTTTAAAAGCCGGGAAGCCGCTGGCTTACCTTGTTGAAAAAAAATATTTTTATAAATATGATTTTTATGTGAATCCTTCTGTATTGATTCCTCGTCCAGAGACAGAGCTATTAGTTGAGAAGGCGTTAGAGCTGCTCGACTTATCAGAGCAAAAGGTTTTAGACTTTGGTTCGGGATCAGGTTGTGTCGGTCTGACCATTGCTTTAGAGCGACCCCAAGCAAAAGTTTTTTTGATTG
>CAYMBT010000286.1:0-2964 GCA_964388755.1 uncultured Pseudobdellovibrionaceae bacterium
CTCGGGGCCTAAAATGTACTGACCACTTTTGAGGATCTTTTGCACCATTTGGTTTAAGGGTTCTTCGATAGCTTTGTACTGGATGGTCAAATCAAGATAGGGAATGTTCATAATTTTTTAAGTCCTTTATGATGCCTTTATTGTTACCAGATCATTATAAAACTAGCAACTTGCAAGGTCTTAGTAACAACGACTACAATCAAGGTCTTATTTGGAGATATCAATGACACTTCTACTGAAACAACTTTTTGGTTTTTTAAAACTTCTAAACTCTGAAACCGGATCCCATCAAATTGCTTGGGGAATCTCGCTTGGTTTTGTGTTGGGTATGACTCCGACCCTATCCCTTCAGACTCTTCTGGTTTTTATCCTTCTGTTACTTTTTCGGGTTCAAATAGGGGCTGCCTTTGTGGCCGCTTTCTTTTTTAAGTTTATGGCTTATTTGCTCGACCCCATCTTTCACTCTATTGGTAGTTCGGTCCTCACTACAGAGTCTTTAAAGCCGCTATTTACTGATTTATATAATATGCCCATTGTCCCAATGACTCGTTTTAACAATTCTATTGTTATGGGTTCTGGGGTCGTGGCTTTTTTATTAACACCTGTGGTGTTTTTTTTAAGCCTTTGGCTGATTCAAAAATACCGCAAAAATGTTTATGAACGTTTTAAACAAACCAAATTTTTTAAAGCCCTTAAAGCAACTTCTTTTTACAACTGGTACGTGAAATATGACGAATTCTACGGTTAAGAAAAAAAACAAAGGCCCCATCCGCTTTGAAGCCATCATCCCCATCACGGTGATTATTATTCTTGTTGGCGTCTACACCACCTACTTCTTTGACTCTCACATGAGACGAGCCCTAGAATTTGGTGCAACCTACGCCCATGGTGCCGAGGTGAATGTTGGTGGCTTTAATACTAACTTTTTTGAGCCATCCATTAAGATCAGCAACATCCAAGTCACCAACAAATCAAAGCCAGAATTTAATTTTATAGAAATTGGCGAAATCAAATTACAACTTTTGTGGGACGCTCTTCTTAGAGCTAAGTTCGTGATCCCCGAATCCTCGATCCTTGATATTCGTGTAAACTCCAAAAGAAAACGCGCGGGTCGAATTTTACCCCCTAAAAAGTCAGGCCCTGAGACTGAAGGGGCCGTGAACCAAGCCGCTTTAAAAACTTTAGATGATCTTAAAGCTAAAAATGAATCCAACCTATTGTCTGATCTGTTTTCTTTAGCCGGTGGTACCGACTATAAAGATCAACTTAAAAAACTTGAGGGCGAACTTAAAACACAAGAAAAAATAAAATCAATGGGCGAAGAACTTAAAACCAAAGAAGCCCAATGGAAGAAAAGAATTGATGATCTGCCAGACGACAGCGAAATCAAAACCCTTACAAAAAGGGTTGAGTCGGTCAAAATCAATACTCAAAATCCCCAAGAGATCCAAAAGTCTCTTAAAGAAATCGATACACTTTATAAAGATATTCGCTCTAAATACAAAACCGTCGAAGAAGCCCAAAATGCATTTAAAGGCGACATTAATAAATATCAAACCGAGTACAAACAGCTAGAAAGTTTTATTAACGAAGACATCAACGGCATGGCCGCAAAGCTAAATATCCCAAGCCTTGATCCCAAAGAGATCAATAAAATGCTACTCGGAAACCTTGTGGCCGCCCAACTGGGTAACCTTCTTAAATATAAAAACCTGGCTGAACAGTATATGCCAGCCCGCAATGACGGATCTAAAAAAGAACAAAATAAGCTAACACCCCAAGAGCGTGCCCAAGGTGTAAACTACAAATTTCCAATCACTGTCAGCTACCCTCAGTTTTGGCTTAAAAAATCCCAAATCAGTTCGGTGTCAAACCGCGGGGATTCTGGTGATCTAACGGGTCTTATCGAAAACGTGACCAACGATCCAAAGCACATTAAAAAGCCCGCCACTTTTAATTTTAAAGGCGGCTTTCCCAACCAAAACATTTTGGACGTCAGTGGAAACATTACGGTCGATCACACTACTGATGTTGCAAAAGAATTTGGTTTCCTCAATGTGGGCTTCTTTCCGGTGACTGAAAACAAACTTGTGCAGTCAAATGACGTTAGCCTTGGCTATGATAAAGCCGACGGATCATCACGCATTGATTTTAAAATGCAAGATAATCAGATCGACCTAGCTTCAAACACAGAGTTTAAAAATATCAACTACGTGGTCAGTGCTAATGATAAAAATGTTGAACGCATGATCACAGCCGTCACTAAAGATCTTAATCTTCTTGATTTGCAACTTAAAGCCAGCGGCCGCTGGGACGCCTTAAAGCTTGATATCAAATCAAACCTTGGCGACAAACTAGTGAATGCCGTCAAAGCCCAAATCCAGGGCGAGGTGGATCGCCTGAGAAAAGATGTAGAAAACCAAGTCAGAGGCCTTGTGGATAAAGAAAAAGGCAAGCTGAACGAACAAGTGGCCAGTCTTGAAAAACAACTTGGGGTATCTTTAAAAAGCCGAGGGGATGCCATTAAGTCCATCGAAGGCCTAGTTGATAAAAAGAAAAAAGAAATGACCCAAGGTGAAAAGAAAAAGATTGAAGACAAAATTAAAAAAGATGGTGGGAAAGAGCTTAATAAGCTTTTGAAGGGTGTTAAGTTTTAATGACTTAAATGTGAAACCAATTTGTTGTCCTGAGTAAACATGTCAGAACTATGCTTGTTTGGAAGATAGGCTATAATTACATCTCCATTACCTAACTCTGATAAATCCTCGAGTGGTGAAAGTTTACCCCAAGCCTCATGTATTTTCATAAATTTATACTGATTATTATCTTTTAAAAAATTTATTAACCACATAGAGATTTCCTTGACATAAGACAGCCCGAAACCTACAAATATAAGGTCGAAAAAAATTGCGGGAGTAGCTCAGTTGGCTAGAGCGTCGCGTTGCCATCGCGAAGGTCGAGGGT
>CAYMBT010000287.1:0-2961 GCA_964388755.1 uncultured Pseudobdellovibrionaceae bacterium
CTCTTGAGCTTTGTAAAGACCACTTTGTGAAACTGGCTGAAAAAAGAAGAGATAAAATAAAAAAATAAATAAGAATTTTTAAGTCAACTTTAATGACCAATTGTAAAGGACCTTCAATGAGTCAACCAAAAAAAATTATATGGCCAATCGACCCTACCCAATCTCATGAAAAAGCTGATGAAAATATTCATCAATTCTTGACCTTGCTCAGTCAACAAATAGAATTTGAACTGCAGCCTGTGACTGTGGTCAGTGCAGAGTTTTTTGTCACCAGCGAATACTTTGAACCCATAGATGTAAAGGCTTTGATTAAACATGTTGAAAAAGATTGTGAATCCTATCTTAAAGCTTTTAAAAGTTTTAATCCTCGCCCGGTCAAAGTCTTAGAAAACAACTTTAGCTCCCATGGTGCACAAGTGGCTATACTGACTGATTATGTTGAGCAGGTCGGATTTGATTTTGCTTTGATCAGCTCTCACGGCAGAAAAGGCTGGTCTCGTTTACTGATCGGAAGTTTTGCCGAAACCTTTCTTTTACAAAGCTCGGTTCCTGTATTTGTTATCGGACCTGAATACAAACAGCCCGATGGCTTAAGCCAGGCCCTTATGCCGGTTGAACTGAGCCCAGCTTCTCAATCGTTTTTAGAAGCATTTATGGATAATCACGCATTAGGTTTTTTAAAGTCGCTGACACTTTTTCATAAAATCACCATGCTTGATCTAGAAGATATTGCTTGGGCACCCACACTTTATGGAGTGGGTGGTTATAATAGTGATGATGTTCTTAAAAAAGCTTACCAAAATACCGAAAAATATTTGGCTTCTTTTATGGAACACCCCCTCTCTGAAAAAAGGCTTAAGTACGAAATTTCTAAAAGTTTAGATTCAATTTCAGAGACTTTAGTGGAAAAAACAAAAAGTGCTGATGTGCATCTTCTTGTCATGAGATCTTATGCGGGTCCCATAGCGGCCAGAATTCTAGGGAGCGTAGCAAGGGACGTGATACGTTCTTCACAGGCGCCAGTTCTGATTTATCCCCATCGCTATAAGAATTAGTCGAGACATTTACCATAGTCAGAGCCTTCAAATTGTGCTAAAAAAACAAAAAAAGGAATCATCGAGATGAGAACTAATCAATTGACCGTTGACGAATTCACTACACCAAGTCCTATTTCAGTAAAAACCACTGATCTCTTGCCTGAGATCTGGAAAACGATGACAGAAAACGGGATTAGGCATGTGATTGTTAACGATGATAACGGCCAGATAGCTGGTGTTATTAGCGAAAGAGATGTTGTGACATTTTCTCAAGCCAATGATTTTAAAAACATTCAAGCCCAAGATATAATGTCTAAAGACATTTATACCACCATACCCAGCGCTCGACTTTACGAAGTGGCTTTAAAAATGTCAGAAGATAAAATTGGTAGTGTTATTGTTTGCGATCCTGATAATGATTTTACAGGAATCTTTACTGCCACAGATGCCCTTAATGCTTTGGTTGAGGTCTTGCGCGGCGACCTTGAGAAGTAAATATAATTATGGCCGAAATTAATTATATCACTCCTCAAGGGGTAGAAAATCTAAGAAACGAACTTCAAGATCTGATGAGAAACGAGCGACCCAAAGTTGTGGCCACCGTAGCGTGGGCGGCGAGCAATGGCGATCGAAGTGAAAATGCAGATTATATTTACGGCAAAAGAAGACTTCGAGAAATTGATCGTCGGATCGCCATTTTAACGTTTAAAATTGAAAACGCCCAAGTTGTTGATCCAAGTACCATCAAATCTGATAGTATTGTTTTTGGTTCAACAGTCACCGTTGAGGATGAAGAAGGCGAAGAGAAAACCTACCAAATCGTTGGCGAGGACGAGATCAACATCAACGAAGGTAAAATCTCTTGGAAGTCTCCTGTCGCAAAAGCCCTTTTAGGCAAAAAAATCGATGATGAAGTTCTTTTAGTTAAACCCAAATCCCAATCTGTTCTTCTGATCACCAAAATCCAATTTATTTAATCAGTTATTTTTTAACAAAATATTTTATATCTTAAGTCACTTCTTTAAATATCAGCCTATTAAGGATTGCTCTCTTTAAAGCCTTTTCTGCCCGAAAAAAGTGCCCTTTTAGCGTATTTTGAGCATCTTTGAGTCTGAGGAGGGGATAAATGGGTTTTGGGGGTTGACCAGGAATGGGTATGTTTTATAGAAGGGTAAAAAAATGACAAGGAGTCTTAAATGTCTACGATAGAGGCCAAACATATTTTGGTAGAGAACGCCTACGAAGCCGATGATCTTTTAAAAAAAATTGCTGACGGCGAAAGCTTTGAGTCTTTAGCACAAAAGTTTTCTCAGTGCCCCTCTCGTGCAACTGGTGGTGATCTTGGTCAGTTTGGACGTGGACAAATGGTTAAACCCTTTGAAGATGCTGCTTTTGCTCTTGAAGTTGATCAAGTTTCAGCCCCTGTTCAAACTCAATTTGGCTATCACTTGATATTAAGAACAAAATAAATCGGTCTTTCATATTTTAAGCAAACAGATTTAAAAACTGTTTGCTCTACATTTTTTTAAATTGACCACTTGTTCTTTATTTACTGAAGTGTTCTTATGGTTGGGCTATGAAAATAATGATTCTAATCCAGTTGATTTTTTTGATGTCCCCAAAGCTTTGGGCTTTGGACTGCACCGCTATTTATCAAGATGTGATTGACGAAAATTCTGTTGAGCAATCAGCTACATTAGAGTCTTCGTGGGATGATCCCTATATGTCACGTTTTACCGCCGAAATTAATAACTTTAATTGTTTGATTCAAAAAGACATACACCTTTCTTTTAATGATCACCATTGGCCCGGATTACAAAAAAGGTGTGACTGCTGGTATGAGCTGGGATGCGCAAAATAGTATGAGGCTTACCCAGATGGACGGCTTTGCGGTCTACAAGTTGATCTGTATCAAGTAAATTTA
>CAYMBT010000288.1:0-2953 GCA_964388755.1 uncultured Pseudobdellovibrionaceae bacterium
ACTTTTTTTATTATGATGCTGTAGAAAATGTTATCCAGGCCAATGGTTTAGTGCTAGCCCCATTACAAGGTCAGACCCGTGTCATCGAAATGAGAAGTGTATGCCGCATGATTTTTGAAGGTGTTCCTATCGAGAACGAAGACGTCAATTTTGATGCCGTAGCTCAAGTGACCTTTCAAGGGATTGCCTCTGGCAACGAAGCTGGAGTCCTCGCCGGTACAACAGAACTGGGAGATGAGATCTCTGTCCGCGCAACCACCACATTTCGTCTTGTTTATAACAACAATTGATTTCGCAATCCCAGGGCTGTATAAAACGGCCCTATGGATTTATTTAATCAAAACAGTAAACCATTTGATCAACCTCTCGCAGAAAAATTAAGGCCCAAAAAGTTTGAAGACCTTATTGGCCAAGACCTTGTTTTCTCAAATCATACGGCTATTTTTAAAAGGTTTAAATTGGGACAGCTTCAAAGCTTGATCTTATGGGGCCCTCCAGGTTGTGGCAAAACTTCTTTTGCCTCAGCCCTCATTAATGAAATTCAGTGTGAAGTGTATCAAGAAAACGCCATTGATCTGGGTGTCAAAAAGATCCGTGAGATTGGCGAAACAGGCAAACGACTTCTCATAGAGCAGGGTCAAAAAACTCTTCTCTTTATCGACGAAATCCATCGTCTTAACCGTGGTCAGCAGGATGTGCTTTTACCTTACGTTGAAAAAGGTTACTTTTATCTCATCGGGGCAACGACCGAGAATCCCAGTTATCATCTCAATTCTGCATTAACCAGTCGTGCTCGACTTCTCATTTTTGAAACATTAAAAATGGATCATTTAAAAACTTTAATGATGAGAGCTTTTGATTTTCTTGGTCTCGATGCAAAAAGCCTTTTGACTTCAGATTCCCTCGAGCAAATTTGCGAAATGAGTCAGGGCGATGCAAGAAAGCTTTATAACCTCATCGAAGAATTGGCTCTTCATACAAAAGCTGATACAGAACTTTCTTTTCCATTAAGTGTGGATGATTTAAAAAATCTCTTTTCAACCTCGGGCCTTCGTTTTGATAAAAAAGGTGACGAGCACTACAACGTGATCTCAGCCTTCATTAAAAGTGTTCGTGGCTCTGACCCCGATGCAGCTATTTACTATCTTGCGCGAATGCTTGAGGGCGGAGAAGATCCAGTCTTCATTGCCCGCCGTCTTGTCATTCTTGCTTCAGAAGATATTGGCAATGCCGATCCCCAGGGACTTAATCTGGCAGTCAGTGGGCTTCAGGCCGTTGAACTGATTGGGATGCCAGAGGCTCGCATCAGTTTAGCCCAAGTGACCACTTATTTAGCCTGTGCCCCCAAATCCAACCGAAGCTATTTGGCGATCAACAAAGCCATCGAATCAGTCAAAAAAACAGGACCCCTTGAAGTGCCAAAAAGTTTACGCTCAAGCCAAACCCAACTTATGAAAGAGATCGGCTACGGCGTTGGTTACAAGTACAGTCATGACGGTGACAAAGGCTATATTCACCAAGACTTTTTACCAGACGAGCTTAAAGGTCAGCAGTTTTATAGCCCCTCAGAAAGAGGTTTTGAAAAACGCCTGCTGGAATACCAAAAGTGGATCAAAGAACAAAAATAATCCCTTTGGCCTTAAAAAGGCTTATTTGCCACAATACAAACACAAGGTTCTTGGCTCATCACTTTCTGAAAGTGTTTTGTATTTGAGGGTACAACAATCTTGTCTCCAGCTCGCAAAAGCAGCTGATTCCCATTGACGTTAAACGCAAGCTCACCGGTCAGAATCATTCTCACCTCATCAAAGGGGTGTCGATGCTCAGGATAGACTTCATGTTGAGTCAGAACCTCTTCACGGGGCTGCAAGTCCTCGGCACGAAAGATCATCAGGGCTTGTTCAGGAGTAGGTTTAAGCGGAGCCTGCCAACGTATAATTATCATGGTACCTCTAAGATTAATTTTCGAGTTGGTCTGATTGAATCAACTCTCTTGCATCCACTGTTGTAAATCACCTCTAGCCCTAAGTAAAGGTGCGCCTAAGTAGACCACCTTTGGTGAAGGCTAGAGTGGATGGTGTTTTGACACTTTTTTTAACCTTCGTTTGCGATTGAGACAGCCATTGCAACAATATGAGAACTTATTGAATTTCCAAAAGATTTTGTAAAGTTCCTCTCGTGACTCGTCGATAATAATTTACCTTGATTTGATAACGCTGGAGGAACTTTGAATAACTCGGATATGTTTGGGACTGGTGAAAAATTGCTAGAGCAGATTTTCAAATTCGTTGATGGCACTGACAGTCTCAACTTCGTTGAAAGTGATTTGGGCGATTATTTTATCATAGAGCAAAAAGTGGATAATCGTAGAATTCGAGTCAATAAATTTGATGTCGAAGAGGTTTTAAACCGTGTCGACGAAGATGGCCAAGATTTCTTACAAATCAATTTTGTCTCTGGCAAAAAAATCCTGATCACAAGAAAACTCATTGGCTTTAGACCGCTCACTATGTTTGGCCTTGATATGGAAAAACTCCCCAAAGTCGTCACCACACCTGATATCATGAACATCTTTGATGCCATTCAAGAGAGCCTTTGCCACGAAGACAATTCCTTTGAAGAGCTGGAGGTTTTGCGTAAGGTTTATGATTCTGTGGTTTGCGGCGGAGAGTCAGTTGGCTTTGATCTGAACATCGAAAGAGCCCTATTTGCCCGCATTCCTACCCAACTTATGCCAACAAGCGCCTAATTAATCATCACAAAGCCATTAAACAATGAAAGCACACACCTCAAAGAGGTGTGTTTTTTTTTGTCTTTTGGATCGGTCTTTCCAATGTATCTAAATTCTTGACGTACACCCCATTTTCATAAGATAAAACCTGAACCTCGTGTGGGGGTATAGCTCAGCTGGGAGAGCATCTGATTTGCATTCAGAAGGTCGCAGGTTCGATCC
>CAYMBT010000289.1:0-2950 GCA_964388755.1 uncultured Pseudobdellovibrionaceae bacterium
ATGCTTGTTTCATGCCGGCAGTGATAACACCCATTTCACAACCTGTGGTCATACCAATCAGATGATCATTGACTTGCTCGGTGATGCGAATTTCACAGGTTCCAGTTTTACTGTGAATTCTAAGAATCGTACCCAGAGGAACAATGGTTGAATCATGTGAAATGATGGAAGCTCTTTGACGAAGACTGTCGTACTCTTCGACGGTCAGGGAAGCGTCGTTAGCAAAGGCATTGAAAGAAGTTAAAGCAAAAATTAAACTTAAAAAATAAGTCATAAAAACCTCCAGAGTGTGAAACATAACAACTCTAAAACCTATGACTTGTAAGTCAAACTTTTAATCAATTTTTATTCTGGTTAAAAGTTTGACTCGGTGGTTCAGTTGAGTATTTTTTGGGCTGAAGACATTTTATCGATAATAGCATCGGCCACACGTATTCCATCACAAGCTGCACTGGTGATACCGCCAGCATAACCTGCACCTTCGCCACTTGGAAAGAGCCCCGGATGGCTCGGGGATTCTAAGGTCTCTGGGTCCCTTAAAATTCTGACCGGACAAGAGGTTCTTGATTCAATGCCGTAAAGAACGGCATTAGGAGAGATAAATCCATCCAGCTTTTTTTGAAATTTTTCGAACGCTTCAGTCAAATGCAAATAAAGATTTTCCGGCAAAAGTTGATCAAGTCGTGTCGAACATAACCCCGAAGGGGAGGAACCTTTAAGTTCATCAGGACTTGATCTTGCTAAAAGAAAATCAATCATATTTTGGGCAGGCAGTGCGTGTCCTGGTCTTTTTTCTTGCACCATACTGAAAGCTCGTTGTTCAAGACTTTTACGAAACTTAAGGCCACCAAAAAGGTCATCTTTAAACATTTTTTGGTGATCAATAGACACCACAATGGCCGCGTTGGCGTAAGGTGAGTTTCGATTAAAGTTACTCATGCCATTACTCACAACAGAGTTGGCTTCTGTGCCGCTGGATAAAACGTAACCGCCTGGGCACATACAAAAAGAATAAACTCCAACTTCTTCCCGTTTATTATGATGGGCTAATTTATAATTAGCGGCACCAAGTTCTGCATTTTCAGAGTGTTCGCGGTATTGGGTTTTATTGACCCAACGTTGCGAGTGCTCAACACGAAGGCCAAGGGCAAAAGATTGTCCCTCCATGGCCACTTCAGATTGGTGCAAATGGGCAAACATATCTTCGGCAGAATGTCCTGTGGCTAAAACAATAAATGGCGAGTGGTAAACTTCATTGTTGGCAGTTCTTACGCCGGTCACTTGTTTATTTTCAAAAATCAATTGTTCAACTTTAGAATTAAAGTGAATTTTGCAACCCTTTTGGATCAAAAATTCTCTGATCTTTGGGATTAAACGTCTAATTTTATTAGAACCAATATGGGGGTTTGATAAGTACTCCACCTCGGGTGGTGCGCCAAAATCAACCATTCGTCGCATCACATAGGGCACATGGGGTGACTTAATGCGAGTGATCAGCTTTCCGTCAGAGTAAAGTCCCGCGCCCCCTTCGCCGTAGCAAACATTATCATTGGGGTTTAGTACACCATAACGCCAATACTTATTAATGGCTAAAATTCGTTGCTCACTTTTTGAGCCCCTTTCAAAAACATCGCAAGCGATACCCCGTTCAGCAAGCCTCAGGGCTGCAAAGAGTCCGGCGGGACCAGTGCCAATCACAATGGGGCGAATATTTGACGAGATACTGGGGGGTAGCTCAAAAAGTTCCTTAGGTTTTTCGCCCTCATTAAAAAGTTCGACAGTGTAAACCCAATGGAGTTTTTGTTTCGTTCGTGCATCTATGGATTTTTTAAGAATGCGGTAATGATCAAAATGGGGCTCGGCCAACTTAAGCTTCTCTTCGAGGTTTTCGCCTACGGCCACTTTGAGATCATTGATAGTTTTTGACATGAAAGCAGTGTAGCGCAAAGTAGGCCTAAAAAACACAGTTTATATGGATTTTAAAAGCCCCTTTAACTTTGGCCTTGGACGGTCAGAAGCCTTTTTCAGCAACCTATTGACAAGCTTAAAGCTTTGGCTGAAGTTTGTGCCATGACACTTAATCATTTTTTTTACGATCAGCTGATGACCCAACTTCCAAAGAAATGGCTCAGTCACTACGTGGGTCGATTATCCCATTTGCAAGCTCCCAGTCGTCTGAACCAAAATATTATTAAAGCCTTCGCACAGTATTATAAAATTGACTGTGATGAAGCCGAAAAAGCTCTTTCAGAGTACTCATCACTGGGTGAATTTTTTTCGCGAAAACTTAAAAGTGGGGCTCGTCCCATCGAAGCCGATGTGGTTCACCCTTGTGATTCAGCCATTGTCAGTTCAGGTCTTATCCATGAAGAACTTTTGATCCAAGCAAAGGGTAAAACTTTTAAACTGGGTGAATTTGTTCCTGAAAACCCTTGGTTTGATGATTTTAAAGCCGGTTCTTTTTTTACCTACTATCTTGCCCCGCATAATTACCACCGTGTTCACTCTCCTTTTAAAGCGAGCGTTCAGTGGTCCACCGTTGTCCCGGGCGAACTTTGGCCGGTGAATAGTTGGAGTGTCAAAAATATCGATCGACTTTATTCTGTGAACGAAAGAGTGGCGGTGGGGCTTTCTTCTCCAAAGGGTAAGGCAATTTTAGTGATGGTCGGTGCAACTAACGTTGGATCCATGTCTTTTAGTTTTGACCCCAATATTAGAACCAACTACTTGCAGAAAAAAGAAGTGGTTCATCGCGCTTACTCGGATGATCGACAGCTTTTGGCGGGTGAAGAACTTGGGGTGTTTCATTTGGGGAGCACTGTGGTTCTTTTGTATGATCAGTCGTGGGGATTCTCCTATCGCCCCAACAAAGAAGTCCGCATGGGTGAAAAGTTTTAATTCCCTTGCTTCATTGTTTTATTTTCTAGTTTCTTAATTTGTATTGTCATGT
>CAYMBT010000290.1:0-2930 GCA_964388755.1 uncultured Pseudobdellovibrionaceae bacterium
TCATTGCTACCGCTAGCAAGACTTAATGGATCAATGTTAGCTTCAAAATGTCCATAATCGCGGTAAGCTTGAATCAGGTGATACACATCAAGCTCTTGGGAGGAAACTCCGCCGCCTGATAAATCCATATTAAAATCAACTCCGGCAAAAAAAGCCTGCCAAGTTTCATCAACCTGTTGGGGATTGTTTTGATAAAGCTGATATAAGTTTTCGACGTATTCGAGATTGGAACGTTGGATGGCTGAGTACTTCAAATAAACCTCGCTGAAAAAATGACGCAGAAATGCAAGCTTAATAGAAAACTCGACCTCTGCCTAATGCACTACCTAATACCCTAAATATATCAGGAGGAAAAGTCTTCTTGCAGACCTGCTGGACTGATACCAGCCTAAACCGAAGGCTATATTTTAATCAGCTCAATTGAACCTTGCCTATGCCGTGAATTTTCTGCAAAACTTGGGTCTTCAAACAAGTGAGGCAACCATGAACACATCCACCTGGGTCCACAACCTCGATCCTTTTCTTATCCAATTTTCTGGCAGCTTCGGGATCAGGTGGTATGGCCTTGCCTATGTCACAGGCTTTATTTGTGCCTTTTTCTTTATGAAGTGGTTTTCTGAAAAAAAAATATCGCCCCTGACTGTGGAGCAAGCCTCTGATTTCTTAACAAGCCTGATTCTTGGTGTGCTTTTAGGCGGCCGCCTTGGTTATGCCCTGTTTTATAGTCCCGATCTTTTGACTGATTTCCGCAGCTCTCCCCCATTTTGGGGTGTTCTCGCTGTTTGGGAAGGTGGTATGGCGAGCCACGGTGGTTTTTTTGGGGTCTGGATAGCTTGTCTTTACTTTTCGCGAAAACATAAAATTCAGTTTCCACACCTGGGTGATCTTACAGTGGTTGGTGCGATGATCGGGATTTTTTTAGGACGAATCGCCAACTTTATTAATGGTGAGCTGATGGGTAAGGTCAGCTCTGCTGATTATCCTTTCGCTGTTAAATTTCCACAGGACATGTACCGCTGGATTGGTTATAGCCCCGAGAAACTTTCAAGCCTCAGAGAGTCGGCAGAGCTTGTAGGTGTGAGTCCCGCCGACTGGAACCGCTGGATTAACAATATCCCAATGTACAAGGGACAGTTTTATGGCATCGCTGACCGGATTATTGCCCAAATCCAGGGCGGTAATGCCGAACTGACACGCCTTATGGGGCAAGTATTAGAACCACGGCACCCTTCACAGCTTTATGCCTCTCTCACTGAAGGTTTAATACCTCTGATCATTACCCTTTGGGTATGGCGCAAGCCCCGCAAGCCTGGATTGATTGGATCACTGTTTATTATTATTTATTCCATGGGTCGAATTTTTAACGAGCAGTTTCGTTTGCCCGATGCCCACATCGCAAACCTCGCTGAACAACCACTAGGGATTAGCCGTGGACAATTTATTAGTCTGTGGATGATGCTTATGGGTTTTGGATTTTTGATTTGGTCACTTAAGAGAGAATCAAAACTTCTGGGTGGCTGGGCGCAAAAAAAATGATTTCTTTTAATGAATGCCAAGAATTAAAAAAAAGAACTTAAAAAATCTTTTTTATTTAAAGATCGATTTTAAGTTCTAAAACTTTATTTAAAAAATGGATTCTCACCAGCTTGGTGGTTTGTCACATCCACAACATTTGTGATTGTTGGAATGGCATTTTTGATGGCGTTTTCTATACCTTCTTTAAGAGTCATATAAGACATAGCACAACCTTGGCATCCACCACCCATCTCTAAATAGACTTGGTTATTTTCAATACCATGAAGCACGACAAAACCGTTATGACTGGCCAGGGCTGGATTGATCTCATCTTCGATAAGTTTGAGTAAAGTTTGGGCCTCGGGGCTTGAAAAGTCAGGACCTGCTTGAGTGGTCATTTGGGGATTTTCTTCGATGTCTTTGGTTTTGTAATTAGAAAAGTGCTCCTCTATAAGTCCTTTTAAAGGATCTTCAAGCACACTCCACTCGACCCAATCCTGTTTAAACACTTCTACGGCTTTAGGATTAACATTCACCTTTTCAACCCAAGGAAAACCAAAAAGTTTTGCAGCAATTGGAGAATTGAGAGCCTCCGTACTATCGGTATAAGTCTTCTGCCTTTGAGAAATAACAAAATCCAACTCAAACACTCGGCCACTTGGCTGATCGGTCATAGAAACAAGAATATTCAAACTCAACTCCCTTTGTTTCATACCATCTACCACACCTCCCCCAAAGGTGCCAGGCCCTGTTTGTTGGCACACCCCACCCCCATTGGGTGCCAGGCCCTGTTTGTTGTTGGGGTGTGCCAACAAACACGGCCTGGCACCCAATGGGGGTGTTAGATGGGTGGTCAGGTGTATGACAAAATTTGAATACAGGTTGTTAAAGTTTTTGAAAACTAAGCAGAGCCTTGCTGAGAGCGACTTTAGGGTGATGTCAATGGCTCTGAGTTTGCTTTAATTGAGTTTGTGAAATTAAGTGTATCTCCCCTTATTTTAGCTGTTTTAGTTCTTTTTTACTCACCCCTATCTCGTAGTGGTGTGAGTTTAAATATAAGTTCTAATATTGGAAATGGGTTAATTGAAAATCAAAATCCCTTTCATTTTTTTGTTTCTGAAATTGTAAGCCCCAGACGAATTATAGGACTTCATGCTGTGGAAAATCCCTTAGGACCACTGGGTTCTGAACTTAGGGTTAATATTCGAGCTCAAAATGGTCAGCTATCCCCACTGGATCTACCACCTCGGGTGAGCCAAAGACTTTTGAGTTTTATACAAAATGGGGCTGTTCCCTATAACTTTTGCGACTGTCATTGTTTCGGTGCTTTAGTGGCAGGACTTCCCTATCCCCACTCCATGATCAATGGTACAAGGCAACCCACTTTCCCAGGAACTCAGAGTACAGAAATTTTT
>CAYMBT010000291.1:0-2142 GCA_964388755.1 uncultured Pseudobdellovibrionaceae bacterium
AAATTGATCAGATGAATGATCCCATGAACGTGAACGCACACATTCAAACAACCGCTGTACAAATTCATGAGCATTTAGATTGTGATTCACTTCATATCTTTGCAAGCATTGGGACAGGTGGCACTGTGACAGGCCTTGGTCGTTATTTTAAAAACAACAGTCTTAATACCCAAGTGTGGGGTGTGGATGATCAAAATAGTATTTATTTTAAAAAATACAACAATTTGAACACCGATCAAATCACCTACGATCAGCTCAACATCGAGGGTGTGGGTGATGTTATTGAATCAGGTATTTTTGATTTTAGTGTTTTAAAAGCGTTAATTGGGATCAGTCACGAAGAAGCCCGCTCAGCCCAAGCTTATTTAAAAAGTGAGACAGGAATACCCGTCGGTCTTTCAACAGGTCTTGCTTTTGCTGGATTAAATAAGACTAAAAAAAGTGAATTATATATAAATACGGCGGTGGTGATTTCGCCAGACTGTGATTAAACCTGTTGGGTCACAAATCTGTAGCCCAGTTCATCCATTAGATTTTTATTAAAGGCAGAACTTTGCGCAAGCATGGATTCCCACTGCTCGTAGGCTTCTTTAGATCTGAAAGTGGCTGTATAGACAAAATGATCGTCATGATAAAGATACTCTTTAGTTAAAATAAGGCTATTGATTTCGCACAAGGTATCTACTGTGACAGTAATATCTTTTTGAAAGATTTTTTGCATATCGATTTGAGCTTCAGCCAATGTTTTGTTTTTTGGATAGTAAAGTACAAACTCTAGCTTATAGGGGCTTAATTCTTTGGTCTTAGATAATTTTTGAGACAAAAACAATGAAGCCGCTACCGAGCCAAGTTTAAAAAAATTTCTTCTATCAGCCATAAGACTATGATAGCCTTTTAGAGAGACTAATTATACTTTTTTTTCTCTTCTTTTATGCGTTAGATACTTATGATCCCAATCTACGAAAACAAAAACGACTTATTTCGAGACAGCCAAAAGTCTGGTTTTGATACAATTCCAGCAATGATCATCAAGAATTTTATGAGCAAATCTGAATGCGATCAGATCATCGTTGAGCTTATGGAATATAAAATCACTGTGCCTGAACAAAACCCTGAAGACCCTTATCCTGCAGGAAAGCGTAATTTTCATATGCCGGTGAAAGTCGAAAATCAGGATGTGGCCGCCTTCGATCGCACCCAGTATCCCATAGACTTTTGGGAGAAACAAACGCGCCTCCATGTGCATAACTTTCGCTTTGGCGATATCAATGATCCTGAGATCCAAAAAAAACTTCCGGTGTTTCAGAAGTGCGGCCTCAGAGTTTTAGATTTTTTTAATCAAATTTCAGGTCAAAGTTTTCCCCATGGGGCAAAACTTGAACCTAATATGTATTTAGAAGTTTCCCATTATCCGGTGGGTAAGGGTTTTATCGAAAAACACACCCATTACAGAAATTTAATCAAAGGCCAGGCTAAAACGTTTGTCACTATTCTGACTCAAGACGAAATTGATCATAAAGACTCTGGCCTTATCATTGAATTTAAAGATCAAGAAGTCGATACAACAAAAACTTTAAATCAAGGGGACTCTATTCTTTTTGATCTGACTCTTCCCCATTTTGTGAACACAACGCAACCCACATCAATCAGTCCAAGAAAAACAGAGTCCCAGGGCCGCTGGGTGATCAGTTTATTTTATTACTAATGAGCTTTAAACCAGGGGAATCTTAAAGTGCTAGAACAATTTATAAATGATCTTAACTGGGCTCTTTACTATTTAAAGCCTGATCGGTTTTATGGCTTTATCATGTGGGGCGGGATAATCCATGTGTTGACCTACGGAATAGCCACATTGGTCGATAGAATTGCCTTTGGACCTTACAACAGACCCGATGCCTACAAATCATTATCCCACGATATTTTTTGTCTTTTTTTAGAGCTCATTAACTTTAGAAAATCTATTGGTAATTTTTTAGTGATCGGAGCCATTGCTTATCTCTTCAGAGCCACTGAAGGCATGACCCTAGGATTTCAACTTGAATCAAAACCCTTTATAGGATTTTTTGTATATTTGATCTGTTTTGATTTTTTGCTTTATTGGTACCACAGGCTCAGTCACACCGATTTACTATGGGTACAACA
>CAYMBT010000291.1:2152-2918 GCA_964388755.1 uncultured Pseudobdellovibrionaceae bacterium
GCTTCCGGTTTCTTTTATTTATCGACTGGGACCTTTTGAAATCATAGTCTTTCATTGGTTTGCAAATCTATTATCTATTGCGGCCCATTCTCGTTGGGACACAGACTATGGATTTATTGGCCGTTATCTGCTCGTCAGTCCAAGATATCATCGTTTGCACCATTCGCCGACCAAGGCCATGCATTCTAATTTTGGCACCTATCTAGTTGTGTGGGATCGATTGTTTGGGACCTATAATATGCCAAAACCCAACAAAGTTATAAAGACAGGTTTACCAATGGGTGGTGATTTTGGTTATAATTCTGGAAATCCACTGGGTGTATACCTAAAAGTATTTAAACTTTTTGCCCATAAATTTTTTGAAGTTTTAGTGAAGCCGAAAAATATTACGGCTGACCTCGACGAAGCTTAGCCTCTTGCAAGAGATCAAATTTTAAATGAAAATTCAGAGGAGCTTTAGGAAGAATCTTGGCTTCTGGGTTTGAAATCTTTTTTATATCAGTCAAAAATTCTAATGGCGAAACATATATAAGACTGACCTCTGGATCCATATTTAAATTTTTAATCTCGCTTAAGAATTTTGAAATATTTTGTGAGTCATTAAGTCGAACCGCACAAAGCAGGTTTTCGAGCAGGTAGTAATACAGGTGAAACCCTTTGATCTCGTCCGTTGATATTTGTTTAAGGGCTTCTACAGCTTTTAAGGCTTGATTATTATGTCTAAGGACACGGGCCAACAGTAACTGATTCCAAACGCTCGAATTGG
>CAYMBT010000292.1:0-2908 GCA_964388755.1 uncultured Pseudobdellovibrionaceae bacterium
ATTCTAAAAATGAATAATTCAGACACTTTATTTTCAAACGAATCCCCATGTTCGGCCGTCACAGGTTCAGTGGACGATGCCCTTCGTTTAGGATGTGTTGGAATTGGATTTACAATTTATCCTGGCAGCAGCATGAGAAAAGAAATGTATGAAGAGATCGCCATGGCCGCTCAACAGGCTAAGATGGCAGGCCTCTTGGTTGTCATTTGGTCCTATGCCCGTGGCGAGCAACTTTCAAAAGACGGCGAAACTGCCATTGACGTCATTGCCTATGCTGCACAAATTGCTGCTCAACTTGGGGCACACTTTATTAAAGTTAAACCGCCGACAGCACACATCGAACAGGCTGAGGCCAAAAAAGTTTATCAATCACTAGGGATACCAATCACTAAACTTTCTGATCGCACTCGCCATGTTGTTGAGTCTTGTTTTAACGGCAAAAGAGTGGTGATTTTTAGTGGTGGAGCCGCCAAAGATAATAAAGAAGTTCTCGATGAAGTCAGAGAGCTGGCTATTGGTGGATCTTTTGGAAGCATCATGGGTCGTAACGCTTTTCAAAGACCTAAAAAAGAGGCCATCGAACTTCTTCATCAAGTGATGGATATTTACGTCGGTTAAATAAAATTTTTTTAGACACAGGAGTCTTCTCAATGAGTCAAACGGGTGATAACCCCATACGCGCCGAAAAAAGAGCCAAACTCAATACCCTCAGACAAAAGGGTATTGATCCCTTTCCCCATAACTTTGATCGAACGGCGCAAGTCAAAGACCTGGTTGAAAAATTTAGCTCGATCGAAGCGGGTGAAAAACTAGAGACTCAAATCTTTCGCGTGGCTGGCCGTCTTATGACAAGAAGACCTATGGGTAAAGCCGCATTTTTTAATATCCAAGATCAAACTGGTCAAATTCAGTGCTACTTAAGAACAGCAGAGTTGGATGAAAAGGGACTGACCTCTTATGACAATATCGACATCGGTGATTTTATTGGTATTGAAGGGTATGTTTTTAAAAGTCAAAAGGGCGAGCTTTCACTACACACTCTCAAATTTGAAATCCTTTGTAAAACTTTAGAGCCCTTGCCAGAAAAATATCATGGCATTCAAGACATTGAACTTAAATACCGTTATCGCCATTTGGATCTGATTATGGATCCCGAAAGTCGTAAGGTATTTGAGACTCGCTCAAAAATCATTTCTGAAATCAGATCTTTTCTGAATGAAAGAGGTTTTCTAGAAGTGGAAACCCCAGTGCTTCAACCCATCTATGGAGGGGCTGCGGCTTATCCATTTTCAACCCATCATCGCGCCCTTGATATGAAGCTTTACTTAAAAATCAGTCCTGAGCTTTATCTTAAAAGACTCATCGTTGGTGGTTTCGAAAAAGTTTATGAAGTGGGTAAAAACTTTCGTAACGAGGGTATTGATCGATCCCACAATCCAGAGTTCACCATGCTTGAATGGTATGAGGCTTACACCGATTACATTTATCAAATGAATCAGTTTGAAGAGATGATCGCTCACTTAGCCAAAAAAATCACCGGTTCTACAAAAGTGATGTATCAAGGTGAGGAGATTGATTTTACCCCACCATGGCGCAGACTCACTGTCTATGATGGTGTCAGAGAGTACGCTGGCATTGATCCCGAAAAAGCAACAGAACAAGAGATGTTTGATAAGTTAAAAAGTCTTGGATCTGAAATTAAAAAGCCGTCCACTAAAGGTGAAATGGTGATGGAACTTTTTGAACTCTCAGCCGAGAGCTCTTTAATTCAGCCCACTTTTGTGATGGATTTTCCAGTGGAGGTTTCTCCTCTGACAAAACGTCATCGCACAAAAGCCGGCCTTGTTGAAAGGTTTGAACCCATTTGTGCCGCCATGGAAATCGGAAACTCTTATACAGAGCTGAACGATCCCGAAGATCAGCTGCAAAGACTCAAAGAGCAAGAAGACCGTCGCGTGATCGATGAAGAAGCTCAGCCCATGGATCATGATTTTATGCATGCTATTGACGTCGGTATGCCCCCTACAGGTGGGGTCGGTATTGGTGTGGAGAGAATTGTGATGCTTCTTACAGATCGTCCAAGTATTCGCGATATTCTTTTGTTTCCGACAATGAAGCACAAACAAAATCAATAGTCTTTTTTTGTCACTCTTTGGTCAGCAAAGAGTGATGAGCTGTTAGAAAGCCAAGTTGTCAAAGTTCCTCAGCTTCAGTCATAATAAAGATCTTTTTTGAAAGGAATTCCGCTTGTACAATTTTATTTCGGCTTTTAAATCGTTTTTTCTTTTGACCCTATTAATCTTTATTTCTAGTTGTCAAATTCCTCCGACCCAAGTGGTAGAACTTGATTCCCAAAGGGATAAAAGAAATTTTTCTAAAATTGATTTTGATAGCCCCATAGATTTTAAGCGCGCTGTTGTGGTTGATGTCCGATCTCGTTTTGATTTTGAAATGTCCAAACTTCCAAGAAGTTTTCATGTTTATTGGAAGGACTGGGATTTGTCGGGTTACTCTAAGAATTCTTTGCAAGAAAAGGGACGCGATCTTCAACGACAATTGGCTCTCAATGGAATCGATCCACTGACCCATGTTTTGATTTTAGGTTACGGATTAAGAGGGCAGGGTGAAGAGTTTTTAATCGCTGATGTTTTATTTCGTCTCGGTGTTGCTCGACTGACTTTTCTGAATCAAGCGAGGGCTCAAAAAGCGCTCTCCTCAAAAGAGAGCTTTCCTATAAGTAATGTTCCGTCTTGGCAGAAAGAAGTTGCTCATGAACTTTATTCTTGCACGGGGACTCAGAAAGATCTTAAATCAACCCTTCCAGATTACATCATCAGTGACAAAGACATAAATCAAAACACTATTGTTTTTAAACCTTCACAAGTCTTTGATGAAAATTTAAAAATAA
>CAYMBT010000293.1:0-2895 GCA_964388755.1 uncultured Pseudobdellovibrionaceae bacterium
AATGCGAAGGCCCGAAAAGTTAACTGGGGTGCCTGGGTTAATACCATCAGCACTGTGAACAATGGTCACAAGTTCGATTTTAGGTTCAAACCAACCCTTTTTTATTCCCATACCGATGGTTACAGAAACTGCCGCGACAATGGCGGTAAGAACAAAAAGACCGGCGACCCGTTCGAAGAGATTAAATTTAACTTTCATGCTGCCATCCTTAGATTTTTAAGATCACTGCTTTTCACTAGTTTTTTCTTCAGTAATAAAACATTCTCATCGGCGAGACAGTCCGATAGCCCTTCATCTTGGGTCGAGAAAAAAAGATGTTTTAGATTTCTATGTTTTCTTTGATCATCAATCAGCTGTAAAAGGCTTGCATGCTGAGTGGTTGCAAGCATCATTTCTGGTGCGTCCATAAACACAAGTTCTGGCCTATGGATAAAAGCCCGTAAAATCAGAGTGGCTTTTTGAGAATGCATAGACACATCCGATGGTCTTTTTTCAAGGTCTGAACCCAGTCTAAAATATTCAGCATAACTATCCACAGTTTCTTTAATTTGATCTTCACTGACAAGCTTATGATAACGCAAAGGAAGCTCAAGATTCTGACGCAGAGTTTGGTTATGGATCAGTCCACGGGCCGAGAAGCTATAACCAATCTTCAAACGAAACTCCATAAACTCTTCAAAACTTAAATCAAGGACATTGATCTGATTGATCAGATACTCACCTTTTATGAACCCTTGCACTTGGGCCAAACTATAAAAAAAGAAATACTTTTCGGCATCACTTTGAAAAACAATCCGGCAATTCTTATTCATCGGAAAATTAAAACTGCATTGTTTTAAAATTTCTTTTTTCTCTAAAAGAAGAGTGACGTTTTTAAATGAAAGTTCTTTGATCAGGTCTGACATTAAAAAAGCCCCATGTTTGATAAATAGTGCATATAAAAATAAGCGGTCAGTACCAAGTTAAAACCCATCACATACACTGTACTTTTCACAACCGCTTGGGTTGTGACTTGGGGTATTTCGTGGGGACTTTTTTCAACTTTTAAACCTTGATAACAACAGACCGAAAATATAATCAGTCCACTCATAAAGTTTTTAAGAAAAAAGATAAGAACGTCACTGAGACCCGCAGCCTGTGATAGCGAGCTAAAATAAAGATCAAAGGGCATGCCTTTAGCCAGTTTACAAACCAATGCGCCCGAGAGAGTGGCAAAAATCACAAAATAAAATGAAAGACAAAGGACACTGATAATCCCACCCACAAGACGTGGGAAAATCACATAACTTAAGGGATTGATCCCCATAGATTTAAGGGCATCGATTTCTTTGTTCACTTGCATAGAACCCAGTTCAGAGGCCACCGCAGTGCCCGAGCGAGCAATAACAATCAGAGCCGTCAATAGTGGCCCCAGTTCTCGCACTACGATAATCAGGGTGATTTTACCGACGTAATCCACTCCGCCCAAAAAAGTCATTTGCATGATGGATTGAAATGCTACAAGTGCACCTGATCCAATGGCTAAGAAAACAATCAGCGGCATGGCTTGCCAACCGGTAAAATAAATTTGGGCCGAAATCACAGAATAAAGGGTTCGCCAACTTTGAGAACGACTGACCACAGTGGAGCGCAGACTGAGATAGCTCATCAGTAAAATGTCGTAGGTGTAGCGCAAGTTCAATGAAACTTGGCTACCCAAGCGATCAACAATGGCTAACATTTTTGATCCTTATAAAAACAATTGTTCCCATGGTGTATCTATCGGCTGATAGCTGACTTTTTTAAATAAGATAGGGATTTAATTTTAATAAATTAAGACCAACTGGACCACTGTGATGTGTGAGCAACCTTGTGGTGGGATTTATAAAGATTTTAGTAAAACCAAAGATCGTAAAACACGGTTTTTAAAGCTTCGGCCCCGACTTGTGCCCAGTGAGGATTATATCGTTTTCCAATTGTGGAACGTTTATAAATGGGGATCTCTTCTGGGATGTGGGCTCTAAAAGTTGAGTAGGCCCTGATCATATGAAGGTTTGAAGTGATCAAAACCATGTCTTTACAGTTCAAAGCTTCAAGAAGGGGTAACACCTGTTGAGCATTGCCGTAGGTGGTAAGAGATCGTTTTTCAAGAATGATATCATCCTCGTCAATGTCGCCCAAAAAATAACGTTGGGGAAACAGGTCACGCAATTCGGCCGCAGGATTCACCCCAGATATGATGACTTTTTTAACTCTTTTTAAATAAAGCAGCTCAAAGGCATCACCAATTCGATTAGGACCACCGGTCAAAGCCACAGCACAATCGGCTTTATGATCCTCAGTCCAAGATGTGATGGGATGGGTTTTGATTTGTTGAAAGAACGAATAAAAAGAATAACTCAGATAAAAAAAGGTGATCACACAAGTACCACCTATTAAAAAAACAAATAAACGTCGGCGACTCATCTAAGATTTTTGGGCGATGAACTCGATTTCTACGTTCACCCCTTTAGGGAGAGCCGAAACCTGAACACATGAACGGGCTGGATAAGGCGCCTTAAAATACTGAGCATAAATAGCATTCACTTTTTGAAAATCACCAAGATCGGTTAAAAATATGGCCGATTTAATGACATCAGACCAATTATAATCAGCAGCCTTGAGAACAGCTTCAGCGTTAGCCATCACCTGCAAAGTTTGTTTTTCGATGTCACCGGTTAAAATCTCGCCTGTGGCTGGAACTATTGGGATTTGGCCAGAGCAATAAAGTGTTCCACCGACTTGGATCGCTTGAGAGTAGGGACCCACAGGGGCTGGTGCCAAATTTGTTTCAATCGCTTTTTTCATAATTGATCTCCTTAAAAGTAAAAAATCATACCACCCCTTAAAGGATGGTCGCCAATGGTTCTAAAACGT
>CAYMBT010000294.1:0-2890 GCA_964388755.1 uncultured Pseudobdellovibrionaceae bacterium
ATTCATCTGATCAATTTTAATGATCTTGGGGTTATCCAAGATCATATCCAGATTTTGACCTGAAGCCTGTCCCACCGATCCACCTATGGTTACGAAAGTGGACCCCAGGCTTTCTATTAACTTAATCTTTTGGGGCTTCGCTCGAGAGGGCACTAAAATAATGGATTTTAAACCTAACCTATGGGCAATATAAGCAAGGCTCACCCCAAAATTACCAGAGCTTGCATCACATAATAGACTATCCTCTTTGATCAGATCTTTTTCGACAAGGCTTCTTACAATAAAAAGAGCCGGCTTAATTTTGATACAGCGAGCAGGATTGTCCCATTCAATCTTGAGGTGAACCTTAGTTTTATCAAAATCAAAGGTGTGAAACTTTATTAAAGAGATCTCTTTTTGAATTTCGTCCAATATTTTTAGATAATTTTTCTTAATACTGGCATCGCTCATATGTTAACATTATTGCAACCATGCCCACAGAACAACAAAACATTTCTGACATCAGTTACCGCAACACAGCCCTCAATGAATTTGTAAAGGACTCGTTGGGGCGTCAAAACATTGCATTTATTAAAAATGTTTTGAGTCAAAAATGGATTGATCAAATATTGACTGAACTCAGTGGATGGGCCGTTCAACTGACAACCGAAAAAGAATTTAAAGTCTTAAGCCAAGAGAACGCAAAACTACGTCTTAAAGTAGATACACCTCAACACACCCAAGCCGATCTTGATTTTAGAGATGGCGAGATAGCTCTCTATGGACTCAACTATCGTTTTGGGAATCTGTATGATCCACAACTGATCAAAGAACTGCCCTTTCTAACCTCTCAGGCGGATAATCTTCTTCAAATTTTTAGAAACCTTTATCCACAGCCTTTTCATTTTACCCATGGAGACGTTGGTACTAAAAATTTATACATTGAATTCATGCACTTTCCACCGCAAACAGGCTATGTGGCTCCGCACACCCATAGCTCAATTGCTCAGTATGGTCTTGAATTTAATCTTATCGGTGTTCTGAGTAGTCGATCTGACAACTATGAAGCTGGGGGGCCGGTCATTCATCTTAAAGATCAGAGTATTGATGTGGATCAGTTTACAAAAAGTGGTGATTTCTATATTTTTTCAAACCGTGAACTTCATGAAGTTTGTCCTATCGTCAGTCAAAATTCAAACCACATTGGTCGCTGGATCATCAGCTACTTTTGGTACTGATCTCATGCAAAGAAAGTCTATCGCACAATTGATTTTAGTGAGCCAAATAGGACTGTGTCTGTTTCATTTCCAATTTTGGCCGCTGAGCCGATGGCCCATGTACAATACAGCATTAGATTCTAAACATTTGAATCATTTTACTTTAAAATTACCGTCAGAAGACAGACTGAATCGGCTAGAGAACCAAAAAGCATCAATTTTTATTTCTTTAAATTTGATGAAGGGTCTGCCCGTCGAAAAAATAATAAAACAACTTCTGACCGATGACTTAAAGACTAAAAATGAAAACGTTATTTTAAATCAATGGGGTTGTCACAAAAATAGTATTCATTGCCAAAAAGAACTTATTGAACAGATCGAGGTCGATCTTGCTCAATGATCAAAAAAAAGTTCTTAAAACTTACTTTATAGCCTCTCGAATTCTTTTTTTATTAGTGACTCTTCCCTATATGGCTTGGGCCACTTTAACCACAACTTACAACAATCAACTGACTGTACTCCAGCCCCGTTTGTTTTCATTTTTAGGTGACTCCTCTCTGGATTTATCAATTTTCTGGATTTTTTATGGGCTGCTGATTCTAACAAGCCTGACAACCCTTATTAATAAATACCAAATTTTGTCATATATCACTTTGCTCACTTCTTATATTGTTGTGACATCACAGTACGAATCTTTTTGGTACTTTAGTGATGAGACCTTTGCAAATGGTGCCAGTGCTCCATTTTTATTCTTTGTTTTTGAATTGCTATTTATCGGCTGGGATAAAGAAGGGTCACCACTTAAAGCTCAATTCCACTACTTTTTAAAACTCATACTGCCCACTATTTTTTTATGTGCAGGCCTTGAAAAGTTAATTCATACTGGTCTTTATTGGCTCAGTCCAGAAAACATTGGTCATATTTTAACCTATCGTTATCTTTTAACAGACAATGTTCTGCTTTATTTTCTTTTAAGCACGCCTCTTGCCATAAAATTGATTGGTCCACTGGCATTAATGTTTGAAGTTTGCGGTGGGCTTTTAATCATTATATCTCAAAAATATGTAGCCATCTATGGAAGCCTTGTTATTATTTTTTTATGTTTTACCTTTTTTGCTCTGGGTATAGACGAGTTTCTAGTGTTTTTTATTCCTTTTACCAGCATTTACTTTGCTCAGAAATTATCATTTCTTTTGAGTTTGCAAAGAAGAACGTAAGATTTCACTGAGGTAGTGGTTAGGGCCAAAGTCTTTTTGAATTTGTTGGGCTTCAGAGGGTTCAACAATAGCTTTAATGGCATTGATGTAAACATTGGGTAAACTACTGATATTTTTAATCAGATTTAAAGCTTCTTCCATGTTGGCCTTGATGTCCTCTTGTGAAGCATTGATCAGCACTTGAATCAATAAACGTTCAGATAAAATTTTTAATAGATCAACTGCAAAATGATTCGGATCTCTTTTTGAAAAAGAGTAGGATTTATTGATTTGTTCTTGGGCCCCTTGAAGATCACCCGTTCTTCTTTTTAATCTGGCATTTTCAAGATAATACCAGGCCAAAATATAACGATCTTTAAGAGATAGGTTTTTATCCCAGCTTAAAAATATTTCATTGAGAAGATTTTCTTTCTCAAGGCTTGTCAGACTTTCGCCAAAGATGTGAATTTTTATAAGCTTAAGTCGATTATCAAAGTG
>CAYMBT010000295.1:0-2863 GCA_964388755.1 uncultured Pseudobdellovibrionaceae bacterium
GAGGGAGACATGATTATCGGTCTTGTTCGCGATTCTCGTCAAAATATTGAAAAATCCACCGAACATCAAATTGAAGCTGAAAAAGTGATTATGAATTACCCAGAAGTGCAAAAAGTTTTCTCTCGAATCGGTACACCCGAAAGTGCGACTGATCCCATGAGTCCCAATTTCGCCGATACTTTTTTAATACTTGAAAAAGATCATAGCCAGTGGCCCCTCATTGATGGTCGCCCAAGAACTAAAGATGAACTTTTCTCGGCCATTGAAAAAGATCTGCGAAAGCTTAATCCCGATCAGGATATATCCTCGACTCAACCCATAGAAATGAGACTCAACGAAGTCTTAGAAGGATCAAGGGCTGACATCACCATAAGAATCCTTGGCCCAAGTCTTGAGACTCTGCTTGAATATGCTGAACAAGCCAAACTGATCATCGAAAAAATAGATGGTGTACAGTCTCTCGAATTTGACGCTCTCACGGGTCTAACAAAAACATCAGTCATTGACCTCACTGTTCACTCACAAGCGGCCAGCGAATATCTTCTGACCTCACACCACATTGCCGAACAGCTTGAAATTGCGCTGGCGGGTCAACGGGTGGGTTATTATTTTTTAGAAGACAAAAGATTGCCTGTGATCTTTCATCTCGATGAAGAGCTTCGTGATAATATTGAAGTCTTAAAAAGCCTTCCGATCCCGCTACCTGGTGGGGGCTCTTTACCTCTTTCAAAGTTTGCCAGCCTCAGTGAAAGTGACAAAGTCACAACCATTGCTCGGCGCTTTTCACAAAGATACTCGGCTCTGTCTGTTTATTTATCCGGTCGAGATATTGATTCATTTGTCAAAGAAGCTCGACAAAAAGTCAGCGATCAGTTGAGCCTTAAAGAAGGTTATCGCATCGAATGGGGTGGACAATTTGAAAATTTAGAGCGAGCGAGAAAAAAATTAATATTAATTTTGCCTCTCATTCTTTTGGTTATATTTATTCTGATCTACAAAGTGACATCCTCATGGGCCCAAGCCGGGATTATTTTCTCGGCAGTCCCCATGGGTTTAGCCGGTGGAGTCTTTGCGCTTTACTTCAGAGACATTCATTTTAGTATTTCTGCCGCCGTGGGCTTTATAGCACTTTCTGGCATTGTTATTCTTAATAGTGTTGTGTTGGTTTCTTTTATCAATCAAATCCATAGCAAAGGTGAGGATCTTCTCTCGGCCATCTTGCAAGGTGCCACCTCTCGCTTAAGACCTATTTTAATGACGGCCACAGTGGCAAGCCTTGGTTTTTTGCCTATGGCTATGGGAACAGGCATGGGAGCCGAAGTTCAACGACCACTGGCCACAGTGGTTATTGGTGGCTTACTCACATCCACCTTGCTCACTCTTTTTGTTGTACCCATTCTGCTTTCTTTGACAAATAAAAGAAATACGTAGACCTTTTTAAATTTTGGGCAAAAAAAAAGCGAAGCTTAAAAGCTTCGCTTTTTTTTAATTTTTACAACACTTATTTCTTAGAAATAAAAGCGAACGTAAGCTCTGCGATTATGCTGCCATCTTGGGTAATGAGGACGAGGTCTTACTGTCATAGAGTAACCCCAACGAACCTGCCAAGAATAATTATAGTATCCAGTATAAGGGATTCCGCATCCGTTATTATACCAAACGTAATAAGCACCACAATTTCCACCCACGTAAGTGTATGTTGGCTGAACCCATGTATTTTGTTGCCAAACATTCACGTTGATTGATGTGTATGGACGCCAATTTCCGTGTTGACCATGGTGACCATGAACACGACGAGGTGTGTGACGTTGACCGTGGTGGCCGCCGCCCCAGTTGTTATTGTTGTTTCCACCCCAACCACCACCAGTTTGTTGTGTTGAGTTGGCTGCTTTGAATCCTAGCTCATCATCTTGAGCAAACTGACTCACAGGAACCCATGTTGCATTTTCAGCAGCAATCTGAGCCTGTTCTGGTGTTTCAGCACCTGAAATTATTGCGACTTCTGTACCTTCGCTAGAATTGCTAGTAGCGCCAGTTTCGAAGCTTCTCACCGCGAGTATTGTGTTATCAGCCTGGACTTCATTTTTTTCGCCAGCACAGGCGGAAAGTAAGAGGCTGACTCCGATTATGAATCCCATAGAATTCTTTGTCATAAAGTTCTCCTTTGTTATTGAAAAGGAGATCTACCGCTCTTCTACGCTGTGCAACAACAACTTTTTAAGCAACCTGAAAAATCTTTATTATTGGTTCCAATAAATACGGTTATTGGGGCTGGGGAAGGTCAGAAATGATACTTTTTACACCATCGGCAAGAAATTGATCGGCTTTGACGGGGTCATTGACCGTCCAAAGCATAAGAGGAAGATCATAAGACTCAAGCTTGTCTCGACACTCTTCATTCTCAAAAAGTCGATATTTTGCATTGATGAAGTGGGGTTTTGATAATTTCATAGAAAAAGCCCACTTCCAATCCATCAAAGAGGCTCTATCACCAACAATAAGGGCTCTTGGCGTTTTTTTAAGAAATTTTTCGGCCCAATAAAGACACATGGGATTGAACGAGGATATTAATATTTTTTTTCCCCGACCGTGCTGTTTAATCATATTACAAACTTGGACTGTCAAATTTCTTGGAAAGAGATCAATGGATTTAATCTCTATGTTCAAAAATTCAGGAACCTCTTTATTGCAAAGTACCGACTCTAAAGTGGCTATATTCAGAACTGATAGATCTTGGCTCTTCATTTTTGCAATAGGCGTATCTATATGAAAAAACTTTTTGAGATCAAAATCATGAAACACATGGACCACACCATCACGGCTGAGTTGAACATCCATCTCAACCATTTGAGCCCCGACTTTT
>CAYMBT010000296.1:0-2852 GCA_964388755.1 uncultured Pseudobdellovibrionaceae bacterium
CGGGAAGGCATAAGAGCCTGGTGTCAGGATCAAGGCGGTAAATAGAATCAATGATAAATTTAAGATTGGCATCAGCATCGTCTATCGATGTCATTGGTAAAACGGCCACCGATAGGGATGATAGATTTTTGGTCAAAGAAATTAAGCTTTCGCCGTAGCTGCTTTTTTCTTGGTTTTCTTTTTGGCTTTAGTGGCTGCAGCGGCCAATTTGACATTAGAATAATCGATCCAACCCTCTTCTTTATATTGGGTTTTCTCTTTTTTATTGTGTCGAATTTGAATGCGAACACCAGCCACTTGAATTTTCATGGCGTCTGAATCGAGACCTAAAACGCTACCCGATTTGCCTTTATCGCTACCAGTAATGACTTGAACGGTATCACCTTTTTTGATTTTTAACTTTTTCATGATATCAAAGCCTCTTATTTAGATTGAGTTTTAGCGGGTTTACTGATTTTACGACGAATACGACCTTGAACCGTCTGAGCTTTCTTAGAAAGGGCAGTTAAGGGCTGATTAAGGATAAATTTATCAAATCCACCAGAGTGCTCCATAGATTTTAAGGTGCTGGTGGCGACTTTCAGGCAAACATCTTGATTAAGAACAACGCTAAACATGCGTTTTTTCTGAACATTAGGCATAGCCACGGACTTGGTCTTGATGTTCGAGTGACTGACCAAATTTTTAACTACAGGTGATTTTCCGGTTAACTCACAGCGAGCCATTATGTCCTCCAAAGATATTAAAAAAGTAGTTTATATTGAAAAAGAGACTTGATGGCAACACCAAATTATCGTAAAAACCACTTCTTAACTGTTTTTCAAGAGGTCCTAATGGCATTATTCAAAAAAGGTCGCCGAGCTAAATACCGCCCCGAATTCAGCGGAGATTATTTCTTCGACTACAAAGACCCCGTAACTCTGTCTCGTTTCATCTCTGAGGGTGGCAAAATCACCCCAGCTCGAATCAGCAAGTTGAGCCTTAACCAGCAAAATAAGCTGGCCAAAGCCATCAAAAAATCACGAAGCTTGGCTTTGTTACCCGTTGGCTCTTTTGCCTACGACACTTACGCCCATCCTGATTTAATTTCTCCACAGCCTTTTTCAATCGATTAATTTTAGTTTTTTTGAACTGAATTGATCAGGTTGGATTAAAAGAATCTACAAAAAGCCCAAAAGTTGTTTTGGGCTTTTTTATTTTCTATTGAGACCTTTCTTTATTTTTTTATTACGATCTTTCTTTAATTTTTCACCATGGTTCTATTTCTTTCATCAGTTGGTTATCTGCCTTTATTAATCCTATTCATTTCTTCTCCGCGTAAAGTTATCTATTCTTCATCTTATCGGTCTGTAAGCTGACTTATTTTTTGCCAATACCTTTAATTAACTAATTTATTAACCCTCACAATTTATCCGGGGACTGGGTTGAGATAAAAGTATTCGGTACTGATTTCGGACAAATTATACTCCGCCGGATTTTATAGAGTCCTAAAAGTGGCCATGGCCTTGCTTTATTCGGCGTTGTCCGAAAACAGGAGGAACTTATGGAACTAATTTCGAATACTAACCCTATTGAAACAAACATAAAAATTCAAAACTTGAATGAAGGTTTAAAGAATACAGAGTCGAGTGAAAATTTAAAGAATCAAAGATCAATGGATGATTTGATTGTCGAAAAAAATATTAAAAAAAGTTTTTTAAATATTGAAGAGATCAAAGATTGTTTAAGATCTTATGGTCTTAACCCCAATGACTGGGCTCTGGTGCAAGATTCCCCCCATCGCGAAAAACCTCTGATGCTGACTCACAAAAAAGATTCTACATTTAAGCTTATGGCTTTTTTAGATTGGCAAGAACGGCCGGTGGTTAAAGATCTTTGTGTGTATTCGGTTTAAAAAAATTTTAAAGTTTTTTTAGTAAAGGCCTTTACAGGGGTAAGAGAAAAGGGATTTGTCCCAGATGTCTTGTTTTCTTAAGCCTTCGACTCCGGGAAGTTGGGGGGCGATGGTTGCCATCTGGGTCTTCCATTCTGAGGCGCCAAAAAGTCTGATGTATTCGTTTTTAAGGCGGCAAAAAAGGCCGATGTCTTTGTGATCAAGCCAAGAGGTTTTGTTGTACTTGTTGGCTGGGGGTTGATCGCCCCAGGCGATGTCCACAAAAAGTTTAAGGCCGCGCTCGAGCGCTCGTTTGATGGATTCAAGCGTTGGATGGGTGCCGCATTTTTCAGGGATGGTTTTCACCTGCTTTTCTAAGAAATCAAGTCGAGTAAACATGTCGTAACAACCACCGGGTGAATTGGTGCGTGTGCAAAACTCAAAGGCAGTGACAACGGCTTGACCGTAAAGGCCTTCGGATTTGTCGCTGTAAAAACCGTTAAGAAGTCGAGCGTTGACCTCTTCCATTTGGACGTCGCAGATGGATTGGGGTGGGTCGTAAAAGTAAAGGCCAACAAGAACGATCAAGAGAACCGAAAAGCCGACTAAAAGCTTTGGGAGTCTTTGAAATTTGAGGATCATTTGATTGAGCATTTAAAAAAAGTAGCCCACCTGAACTAAAAATTGGGTGATGGCACTTGAGGGGGCAGAACCCGATAAGCTTGTTGAATTTTTAAAAGCCCCTTCGGGGAAAAAGGTGGCTACAGTGGCGCGCACATTGACTCCACTTTGCAGACTCCAGTCGGCCCAGATATCAAGCTCGTTTCCAAGTTCTTTGCCGGGGCCTAGGGTGATGTCACCTAAAGTGATGCGGTTACTTAAAAAGCGGCCCGAGTCGCCAAATTGAATTCCGTCTGAGTCTTCAGTGCGAGAAAACGAAAGCCATTCGCCTCCGACTTTAAGGCCGGTCACCACATCC
>CAYMBT010000297.1:0-2808 GCA_964388755.1 uncultured Pseudobdellovibrionaceae bacterium
AATGGCAGGCCTCCCCATAAAACCACTGGTGTAGCTAGTAATAATTGAATACCAGAGTTCATCCATATTGGTAAATTGTGTTGCACGGGTTGTCCGGGAATCAGATCAGACATAGCCAGAATAACCAGTGGAAGGGATAAAGCGGCGCTGACTTTAAGTCTTTTTGTAAAGTCGATGAGCTCTGGATTTTCGGTTTCATCCAGCGTGATTTCTTCAGGCTCAAGGGCCATACCGCATATAGGACATTGGCCAGGTCCTTTTTGACGAACTTCGGGATGCATGGGGCAAGTATAAATGCTTTCAGTATTATCGAACTGAACCTTTTGAGTGGTGCTCTCTTTTGGGGGTGAAATTGCACAGCAAGAGTGCTCGTCAGTGTTATGATTTTTAACTTCTTTTTTATGATGATGATGCTCTTTATTTTTTTCCATTTAAAACTCCTTTTTTTTAAAAAAGGTGAATAAAATTTTAAAACATATTTTATCACTTTTTAATCATGATAATCCTTACCATGATTGGAAGGTCAATGGCTAATTGCCATAAATAATTCTTGTTCGTATTAATTACAAATCAAGTTAAATCAATACTTTAAGAGTTTATTAATAAAATTCTTGACCTTACAATCGTTGGAAGCTTTATGATAAACTTGTGACTTTAAGGAGATATTATGAATATTGGAGAACTGGCCAAATCATCGGGTGTTAACGCTAAACTCATTCGCCATTACGAGGCCATTGCATTAATCCCCAAAGCAGCAAGAACCGAAAGTGGTTATCGATTTTATAAAGAATCGGATGTGCAGTTTTTAAGATTCATAAAAAGGGCCAGAGGCCTTGGTTTTTCAATGAAAGAGATCAAAACTTTATTAGGCCTTTGGAGAAATAAATCCAGAAAGAGTCAAGATGTTAAAACCTTGGCAGAGAGTCACATCAACAGTCTAGAAATTAAAATTAAAGAGATGCAAGAGATGGTCGATAATTTAAAAGCCCTCTCACACAATTGTCACGGAGATTCTCGACCAGAGTGTCCCATCATAAAAACATTAGAGGGTGTGTGATGAAACAGACCATGGTTAAAATCGCGATCTCTTTCATCATCTTATTTTTTGCGATACCGTCGTTTGCAAAAGTTGTTCAATATGAACTACTCATTGAAAACAAGCCCGTTAATTTAAGTGGAAAAAAGAAAGTTGATTTTGCACTGATGGTCAATGGCACAATCCCAGCTCCGACTTTAGAATTTACAGAAGGCGATACGGCAGAAATCAAAGTGATCAATCAACTGAAGAACGAAGAGGTCTCAATCCATTGGCACGGAATTCTATTACCACCCATTATGGATGGCGTTCCTTATGTCAATACACCACCCATACTACCCGGAAAATCTTTCACCTTTAGATTTGAAATCAGACAGCATGGCACCTATTGGTATCACTCTCACACTCATGTACAAGAGCAAAAAGGTGTCTATGGAGCGCTGATCATTCACCCAAAAAAGAAAACAATCAAGGCTGATCATGATATTGCCGTTGTCCTCAGTGATTGGTCTGACGAAAATGCCGACAACATTATTAGAAATCTGCGAAAAGACGGTGACTACTACTTGTTTAAAAAAGACTCTGTTCGATCATACTTAGGATCAATCATGGCTGATTCGTTAACAAGTCATTTGCATAATGAGTGGATTCGAATGGGTGGGATGGATCTCTCAGATGTGGGCTATGATGCGTTTTTAATTAATGGTCAACGGGATCATCAACTTGTTAATGCCCACCCTGGTGAAAAAATCAGGCTTAGGATCATCAACGCTGCGGCATCCAGTTACTTTTACATAGCCTTGGGTCATTTAGATATGCAAGTCATCTCGGCTGATGGATTAGATATTAAAGAAGTCTTTGCCAAAGAGATTCTGATTGGTATGGCTGAAACTTATGATGTTTTATTAACTCTCCCTGAGCATAAAAACTATGAATTTAAAATCACAGCTCAAGATGTGACAGGTTCAGCCTCGGCTTGGATCGGTATGGGGGATAAAGTCCACGCCCCAAAAAAGAAACAACCCAACTTATACGCCGGTATGAATCACGCTCATGACGCTGATCACTCGCTTCACACAACACCAAACCCAGTGAATAATGAAAAATCGAATACAGATCATACTTCACATGAAAATCATAAAGAGATGAATAATCAAAATCAAACAGATGACCATGATCATGAAAACATGAAAAAGCAAAATCAAACAGATCATCATGATCATAAAAGCATGAAGAGGCAGATTCAATCTAATCCAAAAGAGATGAAAGGTGGTTTAGATCATCATGATCATAAAAAACCTAGCCATTCCACAGAATCTAAAAGTGGATTGAAACAAAATACTCAAGCCTCAGCCGAGGCTCAAAAAAATAAAGTCATTGAAACTCTGACGGTGGACGACCTGCGTGCCAAAGATAAAACCACTTTTTCTTTAGATAAGAAAAGATACGATCTTAAACTTGTTCTCGGTGGAGACATGGAAAGATATGTTTGGCATATTAACGGAAAGGCGATTCACCAAGATCGAAACATCAATATCAACGAAGGTGATGTGGTGAGGTTTACTTTTGTTAACGAAACCATGATGCATCACCCGATGCACCTTCACGGACACTTCTTTAGGGTTATTAATCAGCATGGCGACTTTTCACCTCTTAAACACACAGTGGATGTGCCACCCCATGGAACACGAACCATAGAGTTTTATGCTAATGAGCCCGGCCAGTGGATGCTTCATTGTCATAATCTTTATCATTTAAAAACCGGCATGGCT
>CAYMBT010000298.1:0-2800 GCA_964388755.1 uncultured Pseudobdellovibrionaceae bacterium
GATCTATGCTGAGTGTCGTTATGTGCGACCGGTTAAAGGGGCTAAAGCTGGACAAGTGACTCTATCCCATGAAAAAGTAATATCCGTTAGGATATAACTTATGATTCAAATTAAAAATTTGAGCAAAAAATTTGCCAGTGATTGGGCTCTTAAAGACAACACTTGGTCGCTTGATAAAAATCGAGTCCTTGGCCTATTAGGTCCTAACGGCGCTGGTAAATCGACCACCCTAAAAATCATTGTGGGACTATTATCACCCAGTGAAGGCGAAGTATTGATTGATGGGAAAAGTCTTTTTAAAGAGCCTTTTTCAACAAAAAGTAAAATGGGATACTTGCCAGAGATCCCACCCCTTTATGAAGATCTTAAAGTTTATGATCAGCTTGAATTTGTTTGTGGTTTAAAATCAGTGCCCAAAAATTTAATGGATCAACAGATCGATAAAGCTATCGAAAAACTAAAACTGAGTGAGGTGGCATTTAAAAGAATCTCTCAGCTTTCAAAGGGTTTTAAACAAAGAGTGGGGATTGCCCAGTCCCTTTTAGGGGACCCATCACTTTTAATTTTTGATGAGCCCTCGGTGGGCCTTGATCCCCATCAGGTCTATGAGCTTCGAAATATTATTAAGAGTCTTAAAAAAGATCACACCGTTATCCTTTCTACCCATGTTTTGTCAGAGGTCGAACAAATCTGTGATGACGTGGTGATTTTAGATAAGGGACAAGTAAAAGCTTACGGTCCCCTAGAAAAGATCCTGACCCAAAAACAATCGGGCTCTGTGATCGAAATTAAAGTGAGCAATATGCCAGAGAGTTTATTATTAAGCCTTAAAAACTTAGCTGCTGTGACAGATGTGAAATATCAAGACGGAAGCTTAGAAATATTTTTGTCCCAAAAAGATGTACAGGATATAAATCCTTATATGCAAGAAATCTTTAAACAAGGGGTCACTGTCCATTCTGTCCAACAAAGACGTCCCCATCTTGAAGATGTGTTTATCGAGGTGACCAAGTGATTTTACCTCTTAAAGCCATCCTTAAAAAAGATCTTAAAGACCGACTGACCTCGCCCTCTTTTTGGATGATCATTGGTCTTTCAAGTGTATTGTGGGCTTTGTTCTATATTTTTGGCGTCTATTCGTATGTGACCCAGTCTATGCAGCTAGCCAGCCAATCCGAAAACGCTGGACTTAATATTCACCAACATATGATTTCTAACTATGTTGTGGTTTTGCATTATATTTTAGTTTTTGTGGTTTCAACCTTAAGCGTTTATTTTTTTACCGAAGAAAAAAAGATGAAAACCTTTCCGCTTTATTTAACAAGCCCCCTTTTGTCGTGGCAGATCGTTTTTGCAAAATGGCTTTCAGGCGCAAGTTACATTGCCTTTATTCTTTTTTTATCGGCTCTTTTGCCCCTTTCAATTCTTTTTTTTACATCTCTCCCGCTGGGATTATTTCTTTACTCGTACTTAGGCTTGTTTGCACTTTTATGCGTGTACATGAGCATGGGGCTTTTAGCGTCATCGCTGACAGACTCAACGGTACTGTGTGTGATCCTCACTTTAGTGCTTAATATTTTACTTCTTTTGATCGGTGTGGGGCGAGAGTTGACAGAGGTCACTGCCATTCAAGAGGTTTTTTATTTTCTATCCTTTGATTATCATTTCTCCCAAATTCGCATGGGGGTATTTAATTTGTCATCTTTGGTTTATTTGGTCAGTTGGTCGTTTTTCTTATCTCTCATCACCGAGCGTGTGATTGAGTTTCATCGGTGGCGTTAAAAATGAATCGCTTAGGTCAAATATCACTGATTTTATCCCTTCTTTGTTTTTTCATTACCTTTGCGGTTAAGGTCTCTCTTTCGGGATGGATGCCATTTTTAACTTTTGGCTTAGGTTTTGGATTTTTCTTTTTATTTTTTGCGGTCTTTATTAACTTTAAGTTTTTTATCCATGCCTTCAGGTCAGAGTCGTTGCGGTTTTTAGGACAAAGTTTTTTAATGATCGTGATCGTTTTTGTGATTTTAGTGTCTTTAAACTTTATTCTTTATAAAAAAAATCTGACCTTTGATCTGACAGAAAACGCTATTCATAGCGTGTCCCCATCCACAGAAAATTTAATCAAACGTATAGAAGGCTCCATAGATTTTTATTATTTTCATACCGGATCAAACCAATCCCTGCAGCTTGAAAAATTAGTCCGTACAGAGGTCGAAAAATATAAAAAAGCATCCTCAAAGATCAGTTTTCAAAGCCATTCTATTTTTAAGCGTCCCGACCTAGCCTCTCGCTTTCAAGTGGGTAGCGAAGAGTCTTCTTTATTTATTGAGCATCAAGGCAAGATCCAGCGGGTCTCTGACATCCAAGAAAAGTCTATGGTCAATGCCCTGTTAAAAGTGAGCAAAGATCCAAAGACCATTTATTTTTGGGAAGACCACGAAGAAAAATCTTTATTGGGCACGAATAGCTTTGGCCTCAGCGAAGTGAAGCTTCAGTTAGAGCGACTTCATTATAAACTTGAAACCCTAAAGGATCTTAAAAGTATCCCGAAGGACTCAGCCCTTCTTGCTCTCATTGGATCAAAAAGAAATATTAGCCCAGACAATTATAAATTATTAAAAAACTTTTTTGACCAAGGCGGAAGTCTTCTGATAGCCCTTGATCCCGACGAGGATCATAACTTTGATCAGTTCTTAAGTCAGTTTAGTGTTAAAACCACCGGTCACTTTATTTTTGATGAGTCTTCCCAAGCCGGCCAATCCAAGCTTTACACCCAAACTTACCCAGGACCCAGCCCCCA
>CAYMBT010000299.1:0-2774 GCA_964388755.1 uncultured Pseudobdellovibrionaceae bacterium
ATAGGAACTGGTAATTGAAGTGGACCCGATAATTCAGCAATGGCTTTTTTAAGATCCAGTTCAGAAAAATCAATGGGTTCAAAAGTTTTTGTCACTTGGCCTGTGATATCATCGCTATCGGTCTCAATACCCAACTTCAATGTGGTTTCATAAGCCTTGTCTCCACTTAAAATATAATCAGAGAGTTTTGTGGCTTTACCAATTAAGAGCACAAGAAGGCCGGTGGCTAAAGGATCCAAAGTTCCAGCATGTCCTATGTCTTTTCTTTTTAATAATCTTCGAGCGCGATCGACAACATCATGGCTGGTCAGCCCTTGAGCTTTATCAATAAGAAGGATTCCATCATTCATGAAGGATCAGAATCCACTTTGATATGATCGAGCTTGGCTAACATCTTGACCCCAGGGTCATTGACGAATTGGATTTTTGGACAATATTTCATGCGAAATTTAGAATTAAAAAGTTTTTGTATATCAGGGGCATGGGACTGCAAAGCTTCTAAAGTCTCTTTATCCACTTCATCTTTACCAATAATACAAACAAACGCTTTCACGCTACGAAGATCAGGGCTCACCAAAATTTGGGTGAGAGCCACAAGATCAGAGGTTGATCCCGATTGCTCTTGCATAAGATAGGTAGATACGACTTCACGAATTTCTTTTTCAGCGCGCTGAAGTCGTCGACTTTTTTCACTCATTATAACTCACGAGCCACTTCTTCTTGATGATAAGCTTCGATCTCATCACCCACTTTGATATCATTGAAATTTTCGATTCCAATACCGCACTCGTAACCCGAAGCCACTTCTTTAGCGTCGTCTTTAAAACGTCGAAGACTACTGATCTTACCAGTGTAGATCACGGTTCCGTTACGAACCAAACGAAGCAGAGAGTTTCGCGTGATTTTACCATCAACAACAAAGCTTCCAGCAATAGTTCCAATTTTTGGAACACTGAATATGTCACGCACTTCTGCACGACCCAAAGCTTTTTCAATGATGTCAGGATCAAGAAGACCCGCCATGGCCGCTTTCATATCATCCATCAATTTATAAACCACAGAGTATGTTTTAATATCAATTTGCTTGTCTTTGGCTAACGCACGAGCAGCGTTATCGGGTCGAGTATTAAAACCAATGATCAATCCACCGGCCGTTCCAGCCAGTAACACGTCAGAGGCACTAATGCCGCCAACAGCTTGATGAATCACTTTAATTTTAACTTCAGGTGTTGAAATTTTATCAAACATCGATCGAATGGCTTCGCCCGTTCCAGCAACATCTGTTTTAAGAACAAGGGCTAATTCTTTAAGGTCACCGGATTTAATTTTTGAAAACAGATCTTCAAGATTCACAGGTGCCGCAGACAGAGCTTCACGCTCTTGACGCTTAATAGTGGCACGTTGTGCAGCAATAACTTCTGCCGTTTTCTCGTCTTTACAAGCATCAAAAGTATCACCGGCCAGAGGACAACTGGGTAAACCAATAACCTCGACAGGGTGACTAGGGCCTGCTTCATCAACTTTTTGTCCCGTTTCATTAAAGAGCTGACGAACACGACAGGCGATTTCACCAATAACTACGGCCTGTCCAGCTTTCAGAGTTCCGTCGCGCACTAGAAGTGTGGCCACGTTTCCTTTGCCTTTTTCAACTCGGCTTTCAACCACAATTCCTGTGGCCGATCTTTTGGGATTGGCTTTAAGCTCTAGAACTTCGGCCAATACGCTAACCTGATCAAGCAGGTTATCAATACCGTCACCTTTAAGAGCTGATACTGGAACAAAGATAGTTGATCCACCCCAGTCTTCAGGCAACAAATCATGATCGGCCAGTTGTTGTTTGACACGATCGGGATTGGCTCCGGTTTTATCCATTTTATTAACAGCTACGATAATCGGTACACCTGCGAGCTTTGCATGATTAATCGCTTCAATAGTTTGAGGCATAACACCATCGTCAGCGGCAACAACAAGGATAACGATATCCGTACTGTTCGCACCACGGGCACGCATGGCAGTAAATGCTTCGTGTCCAGGGGTATCTAAGAATGTACATTCGCCCACAGATGTTTTAACTCGGTAAGCTCCTAAATGCTGAGTGATCCCACCGGCTTCGCCTTCGGCCACTCGCGCTTTACGAATATTATCAAGAAGTGTTGTTTTACCATGATCGACGTGGCCCATAACGGTCACGATTGGGGTGCGCGGAATTCTTTCGGCATCTAAATCACCGAAAGTAGCACTTTCAAGCATTTCAGAATCACTTTTTAACACATTTTCTGCTTCAAAATTAAATTCAGGTAAGATCAGTGAAATTGTATCAAAATCAAGTTCGGTGTTGATGTTAGCCATCACCCCACTTTTCATCAGTGCTTTAATCAACTGAGGCGCTTTCATGCTCATGGCATCGGCAAGGTCAGCGACTTTCATTGTGCCATGGATTTTGACAACACGTTTGTGGGCAGAAGGTGTAGTGATTTCTGTCTTCTTATAAAGAGTTCCAGCAATCGCAATTTTTTTCTTTTTAGGTTGAAACACCACTTCTCTCTTTCTGAAATCAGAAGATACAAAAACTGGTGGTTCCGCATCGATGTCTTTTTTAGATGGACCAGGTACTGCAACAACTTTTTTAGCTCGTTTATCTTTTTCTTTATCTTTTTTATGACCAAAACGATCAAAATCATCACTCGGAACTTCAGCCGGAGCTTCGCTGGCAGCGATAAAACCAGTACGAATATTACGTGTGCTTGTTCTTTGAGGTCTATTAGCAGCAGGCT
>CAYMBT010000300.1:0-2713 GCA_964388755.1 uncultured Pseudobdellovibrionaceae bacterium
TCTCCCCCGGGCCCCCCCCCCGCCCCCCACTGCCCCCCCGGCCCGCCCCACCCCCGCGCGGCTGGGGGCGACAGGGGTGGAATTTGGTGTAAGAGTTCTTTTTTGGGATGTTGATTTTACAAACTGAGGCTCAAGGACTGGTGCTCGGTGGGTAAACGAACTAATTTGATCATCTGTTGGGACAAAAGTTTTCTTTTCATTGGGGCATTATGATTCAGATTCTATTTTTATTTGTAGTGGCAATAGGTTTAATTTTTCCTCAAACGGCCGTGTCTGGTGGTGAGGGGTCGAGTGCAGGCATTCAAAAAGCTTTTGCCCAAATGACACCCATCGAAGCTTTTAATTCGAATCTCTTTGAGAAAAAGATTTTGAATCGGCAGTTTCCGGGCACTTCTACTTGGATGAATCCAGCCACCAATTTTTGTATCAACGCAGATCGCGTTCAAACGGTTCGACCCAGAAGAGTCTGTAAAGTTTGGTCGGTTGATCTTAAAGAAGCTGAATTTGGTTCTCGGGTTTCTACCCATACCAGTTACAGAGAGGCTCTTGAGAAAAGCAAAAGTAGCAACGGTCGTAGCGAGCCCTATTGCCCTGAAGATTTAGCCCTTTACGAAATTTATAGTGCGCCCCTATCTTCAATGAGTCCCTATTTTGTGGTGGAATTTTACGAAAAAGTTGTGGGCAAAAATCGTTTTGATGCCCGTTATTTTCTTGGCGATTACGTTTATCAAATTCCTGATTGTGGTCATTATGAAATTTTAAGTCCTGATGTTGTGATTCGACTCACCGGCGGTGAAGGTTCTGGCGGCGGGGCCAAAAAAAAATCTTTGTAAGGGGGGTCTATGATGAGCGAACTATTAGTCACTGAAAATTTAGATTTCCCAACCAATAACGAAAAGTTTTCTTCTGATAATGAGGCCGTTCTTGAACACTTAAAAATTGTTTTAGTCAGCTATTTAGAAAGCCGCCCTCATTTGACACTCAATGGCCTGAGTAAACGTTGTGCCGTCAGTGAGCCCACTCTTCGACGAATTCGCAAGGGGCAGGTTAAAACCATTCCTTCAATGACAACGATCTTTGAATTGCTCTCATATTTGAGCGGAGAAACCCAAGCTAAAAAAATCATGGCTTGCTATCCGGGCCCCCTGCAAGAGTATTTAAAATTAAAGGCTCCAGCAATTGAAGATTTTCAAAAAATTGAATACTCCGAGTTCCTCAGTGTGGCCCTGAAAGATCCAGTGAAATACGTCATTTATAAATTAGCGGCGGGTTCACAGGGTTTAAGTTTTGACAAAGTGGTTGAACTTTTTGGAACCTACGGCGAAAGGCAATTGCTAGCGCTCATAGCTGAACAGCTGATTTATGAAAAGCAAAATCTTTATTACGCCAAAATAGAAAGTTTTGCTCTATCCCATGATGTGTTTGTTGAGCACTTTAAAACTATGGCGGATTTCATAAAGCCCCATAAACATGCCAACGCTAACAAATTTTATTCGCCAATTTTTAGCAATTATTCGGGCTCGATTAATAAGCAGGCTTATAGCGAAATTTTAAAGGTGCAAAGAAAAACCACCAAAAAAATTGCTAAAATACTGAATAGCCCCAAATCAATGGGCTCTATACCTACCTTTATCATCAATGCCGTAGATACTATTGACAGCCGTTGTGCTGATGAGTTTCCTGATGATAATAGCCCGGCTGCTAAAGGGGCGATTAAAGCCCCCCTTTAACAGGGGGACTTTTTTAAGCTTTATTGCCCCAAGAGTGGGATGTTTTGTTTCAAATGCCAAGGGTGTACAGCAAACTGCATTCAGGTCAAAAGAGTTAAAACTCAGTTTTTTTAGACACTTATGCGCGTGGCCTCAAGAGTTCGTCTGAGCCGCAAAAAAATGAAAACGACTTAAGCACCTTGATTTTTTATGTGACAACAGACCTCATCTATGTAATAAAACACCACTTTGACAAACTTTGGAGTGAGCAATAATGAGCACTGATAACAAAAATAAAGCCCGTTTTCGTATTCAACGTCGTTTAGGTACTGAGCTTCCAGGTCTTGGAAAAGCTGGTGCTCTTGAAAGACGTCCTTATCCCCCTGGCGAAGCTGGGAACAAAAGAAAGAAATTTTCGAACTATGCCCTTCAACTCGAAGAAAAACAGAAAGTCATGTTTCACTATGGTTTGCGCGAAAAGCAACTTCGTCGCTTTATCCGTGACGCTAAAAGAGGGGACTCTAGCAAAAACTGGATCAGTGCCCTTGCTGGACTTCTTGAATTAAGACTTGATAACACTGTATTTCGTCTTGGTTTTGCACCAAGCATCCGTGCGGCTCGTCAGCTTGTCAGCCACGGTCACGTGTTTGTTAACGGTAAAAAAGTCGATGTTGGATCTGCTGTATTAAGAATTGGTGATGTTGTTTCTTTAAAGGATTACGAACACCAAGTTGTTCTTAAATCAAAAGATGCTCCACGCTTAGATCTTCCTGACTTCCTCGAAAAAGCCGATAACGGTGGTAAAACTCTTGGTACAGTAAGAGACGTTCCAGGGACAGAAGCCATTCCTTTTGGTTTTAACCCAAATCTTTTTGCTGAGTACTACTCTTTAAGAAACGTTTAATCTTTTTAAGATTATTCTTAAAAATAAAAAAAGCCGAAGTCATAAACTTCGGCTTTTTTGTTTTTAAATTCAAAATTGTTTTTAATTTTGTAAATTAACG